>DASYTB010000344.1:0-8917 GCA_036002705.1 Verrucomicrobiia bacterium | reverse complement strand
GCGATGTTCCATCCTCCACATAACGCAAATTGAGGATTTGCCAGAAGTCGCGACGGCGAGGGAAAGCGCGGTAAACCGTGGCGGACAAAAACCAGGCGATTGGCGATTGTACAAAGGCGCGAATCTTGATGCGTCGATTTTGGAGGAAATCTAGCGTGCGCATCCTTGCGGATATTTTCTCTCAGTTTATTCCTCCCGCCCACTTCGGTTGTTTCCTCTGATGATAGAGCATCTCGCCGGCTTTGCGGACGAGGAGGACGCCTTCGTTTTCGCGGTGAGCGTATCCTTCGATGTTGATGCTTTTGGGATCGCGGTAGCCTAAATTGATTTTGCGGCAAACGGCTTCGGGAATGCCGGTGGCGAGCGTAACGCGCGCGCGGGGCGTTTCGACGCCGTTTTCGTACGTGCCGATGCCATAGACGTGCGCGGAGTGAGCGAGAACACCCCAGGGGTAATGTTTGAATTTATCCCACTGCTTCAGGAAGTAGTCGCGGCAGTGATAGCCGATTTCGTGGAGAATCTTGCCGTGGGCAACGCAAACTTCGGTAATGTGCGGCGCGTAAATGATGAGTTCGCCGCCGTCGGCGAGGACGGGTTCGAGTTTATACATACATTTGCCGCCGGTCCAAAGCTCGTCGTACATTTTTGGGGCGCAGGAAAGAATCGTTTTGAAGGGGTGATCTTTGTAGGTGATGTGGAGTTGGCGGGAGAGGTCGCTGGCTTTGTCCCAGGCGCTTTCCGGTGAACCGGCGAAGACACCGGCGAGTTCGCCTTTTCCAACGACCATGCAAAAACAGAGCTTGGGCACGTTGACCATCGCCGCAGCGCGGTCCACCACTTTGCGCACCGGTGTCCACTTATTACCGATGATCATCGGATTCGTGACGACCGCGCCGAGCCAATGGAAAAAGTGGAGGACCTCCGGGCCGCTCACGCCCGGGAAGAGATATTTATTCCCGCCGGAGCAGCCGACGACCTCGTGTGGAAACACCGGGCCGACAATGATGACCTGATCGTAATTGAAAAGCAGGCGATTGATTTCGACGGGCACATCCATCGAGAAAAGCCCGCCGGAAAGTTGCGAGATTTCGGAGGCGGGAATGGCGCCGATCCTTTTCAGCGCTTCGGGATTGTTCCAGGCGTGATTGAAAAAGCGCACTTTGGAAAAGGTGGAGGACCGTTCCTCTCCGGAAATTTCGAGGCGCTGACAAATCGCCGCGTCGCTCATTGGTTGATGCGTCCCGAGGGCGACCAGGATGTCGAAATTCGCCGTGGCTTCGCCAATCTGGCGGAAGAGTGTTTTGAAGAGAAGGCCGACCGGCGCGGTGCGGGTGCCGTCTGGAACAATAACGAGAATTTTTTTGTTGCTGTAATCTTTTTTCGGGCAGGCTTGCGCGACCACATCGGCGATCAGATCAGGCGAGACTGCTCGTCCGTTCGGTGCAATTTGAGAGATTACTGACATGGACAGGTACTGTAATTCGTTTGGCTCGGGAATCCACTCCTTCCCATCAATTCCAGCGAAAAAAACTCGCAATTCCCGCTTTCCCTCCGTGAGTCCGAAGAGCGAATTTGGCCTTCCTTCTGATCCCTGTTAGCTGCATTCTCAACCTCTGATGAACGCGAAAATCATTGGAGCCATTGGGGCGGCTGTGGCCATCCTGCTCCTCACTGCCTGCACGACCAACAACGGCTATAAGTCGGCCGATTTCAGCGGCAACAAAGTTTACAAAAAGGGCCACGTCGGCCCGCAACTGAAAGAGAACGACGTGCTTGGCCTCAGAGCCACCGACAAAGTAACTGACCGCGAAATCAGTCGTGTTCTTGACGAAACACGGACCATCTCGTTAAGACGCGGCAGCACCGTTCTCGTCGTTCAATCAGGCGCGAGACACCCAGATAAAGAGATGTCCGACGCGCTCTCGGCTGATTTCACGATTATTCCCTACAGCGGTGTGCCGTCGGAACTTTGTTCGGAAGACGAAGACGTCTCGAAGGCTCTTCGGCTGGCCGCGGCGCACAGCAAGGCGGAAACCATTCTGGTCTATTGGGGCCACCTCGAATTGAAGCGCGATGAAATGCCCACCGGCATTGTTTCCTGGGTGCCCGTGGTCGATTTCATGGTGCCCGATGAGTATCAAAAGATGCGGATGTACTTGAAAATCGCTCTCATCGACGTTCGCACCGGCCAATGGGCCACCTTCCGCACCGAACCCATCGAGGATCAGACGCTCACCACCCGTTATGCGCGGGAGCACGAGCAAAAATGGCCGATGCAGGGTGTGAAACAAAGGCTCTATCAGGCATCAGTTCGCCAGCTAATGGACGGTTACGTCGTCGCGAGCAATTGAAGCAATCATTGTTTACCGCACCTGCTTGTAATCGTGCTGAAAGGACCGCCGAGCAACGGCAATCAAGAGTAGGCCAGCCAGCAGATAGCCCAAAGCCGTCCACGCCGTGAGGCCCTCGAAACCCAGCGTTTTTTTCCAGACCCCGCCGCACAGGGTCGCGAACCCGGAGATTAACGAACCAAAGAAGTTCAGGACTCCCACCGCTGAAGCGCGCGTATCGCCGGGCACCACTTCAAACGCCGCGGGAAAAATATTTCCCATAAAAAACCCCGCGAAAAAGCCGAAGGCGATTCCGGCGACGCGGGTCATTGCCAGCCCGCTGTGCCCGAGGCCATATAAACACGGCGCGCAGAGCAGCAGGCTCGCCGCCAGAATCCACACGCGCGCGCCGCTCGTGCGACGCGCGAGCCAATCCGCGATGATTCCGCCCGCCAGCAAGCCCGCGAGGCTCGCGCTTTGCAGGAAAAATGTGGCGTTGAAGGCCGCGTCGCCCAACCCAAGTGTGAATTTCTCGCGCAGGAAATTTGGCAGCCACCCATAAAGCAGCCACAAACCAAAGACAAACATCGTGAAGGCGACACACAAAACGCGATACGTGGCGATCTTTCCCAGCGCCGCCGCCGCGAGCATCTTTCCCGCGGCCTTCGTTTCAACATGAGTCTCTTTACCAACGCGTCGCAAAAGCAGCCAGTATGGCCCGGCGTAAAGTACGCCGATCACCCCGAGACAAAAGAACGCCTCGCGCCAGCGCCCCTGTTCAGCCATCCAGCCGCCGAACCAGCCGCCGCCGACCGTCCCCGCGACCTGCGCCGTCGAAAGCGTTGCGATGGCCCGGGATCGCAGCGCGGGCGGATAAGCGTTGGCCGTCAGCGAGATCGCGTTCGGCATGTAGAGCGATTCGCTCACACCCATCAGCGCGCGCAGAAACAGAAGCATCAATGCCGAGGTGGAAAAACCCGTCGCGATGGTCACCACGCTCCAAATCGCCAAACTGAGCACGACGAGAATTCGTTTCGAAAATCTGTCGCCCATCTGCCCTGCCACTGGACAGGCAAACGCATAAACCCAAAGAAAAATCGACCCCGTCAGTCCAAGTTGGGTATCGCTAAATCCGAGGTCGGATTGAAGAACCGGAAAAAGCGAGAACACCACCTGCCGATCGCAATAATTCAAAAAGTAAGCGACCCACATCAACGCGATCAGCAGAAAGGGATGCATCGGCCGCCGAGCGTATCGAACTGGAGCGCGGGTGTCATGTCACGGATTGCAAAGTTCAGGGTAAACGCATCTAAAAGGCCCCAAAGAACGTGGGCTTTGCAAGCAAAGCAGCGTCGGGGGAGGCGCCCGGCGGGACAGGCGGGGCTCCTGTCCTGCCCACGGGACTTTGGAATGACCGACTTATGCTGAACGCGAAGCGAGTCCTGAAGGCCGGATTGTTCGCCTCGCTCCCGCCGGAGTGGCCCGAGCCGTTGATGCCGGCGATTCGGGCGGCGGTTGCCGCCTCTCGCCAGACCGTCGTTGTCCTCGATGATGATCCGACCGGCACACAAGCGATTGATCACGTCGCCGCCCTTACGCAATGGTCTGTCGAATCCCTGGTCGCTGAATTCAAACGGGAAGAGCCATGTTTTTTCATGCTCACCAATTCCCGCAGCCTGGGTCCTGACGAAGCCCAAACTCTCAACCAGCAAATTGCATCGACTCTGCTGCTCGCCTCGGAGGCGGCCGAGCGCCGCTTTGTGGTGATCAGCCGAAGTGATTCCACCCTGCGCGGACATTTCCCGCTCGAAACGGAATCGCTCAGCCAGGTGCTCGGTCCGTTCGACGGCGTGCTGCTCGTTCCATTTTTCGAGACGGGCGCGCGGCACACGATCAACGATATTCATTACCTTGCCGAGGGAGAATGGCTGGTTCCCGCGGCCGAAACACAGTTCGCTCGCGATCAGACCTTTGGCTATCGCAACTCCAATCTACGGGCCTGGATTGAGGAGAAGTCCGGCGGGCGCGTTTCAGCCCAGGAGGTCTCCTCGATCTCGCTCGATACGATACGCTGCGGGGGCCCGCGGCGCGTTCGCGACGAGTTGCGAAACCTGACCAACGGCCGGGTTTGTATTGCTAATCTGGTGAGTGCTCGCGACCTCGAGGTCTTTGTTCTCGGTGTGCTCCAGGCGGAAGCCGCGGGAAAGCGATTCATTTATCGAACCGCCGCGTCCTTTCCGGCCGCGCGCGCCGGGATCACGCCGCGTCCGGTCCTCACCGCGGGCGAACTGGACCTGCCCGCGGCAGGCGGAGGCCTGGTTGTTGTTGGCTCGTATATTCCCTCCAGTTCAGCGCAGTTGCGGGAATTGATTGAAACCGGATCCACTGACAACGTGGACGTCAACGTGCGTGCGTTATGGGAAAATACTTCACGCGCGGCGGAAATCACAAGGGCGTCGAAGGAATTGGATGCCGCCCTGCGTTCAGGTCATGACGCCGTGCTCTACACCAGTCGCGAAGTAATCACCGCGCCCGATCCATTCGCGAGCCTCGCCATCTGCCGCCAGGTATCGGATGGCATCGTGGCGATTCTCGAACGCATTACCGCGCGCCCGGCGTTTGTGATCGCGAAAGGCGGCATCACCTCGAGCGACATCCTCACCAAAGCTTTGCGGGTTCATCGGGCGGAAGTGCTCGGCCAATTGCTCCCCGGCATTCCCCTTTGGCGCTTAGGCGAAGAATGCCGCTGGCCCACGATCCATTATCTCACCTTTCCGGGAAACCTTGGCGGTCCTGCCGCGCTCAAGGACGCTTTCCAGAAGCTGAAGGCCGCCCAAGCTCGGTCGCGCTAATTCAAATGCGCAGGCTCGCGTCGATCTTCGAAAAAACGAGCCTTCTGTTGACCACCGCTGCCAGCCTGCATGTTTCACAAAAGATCAGAGCACTTCTCATTAACACCGCGGCTTTCGCCCGGTGCCAGCGCCCGACCTGATCGGATCAGCCGCTTTAACGGCTTCTTCGCGCTCGCAAACTGTTAAAACATTTTTTGCATCGAACGCGCATCGTGCACCGGGCTGAAGCCGCGGTGTTAATGAGATATACGGGCGACCGTGAAATATCCGATCAGGACTTCCCATCCGCCTTTGCCTCGGGAGGCGCCTCCGCGAGGAGTTTCTTCACCACGTCTTCGACACGCTCGGGTTGTAATCCGATCGCGCGGACAATCCCTTTTCGATCCACGACGGCATAAGTCGGGTAATACTGCACCTTCCAGGCGGCTTCTGATTTGAGCTTCGGATCGCGCGCGGTTGGATATTCAATTCCTTTGGCCTTCACCGTTTGCGCCATTTTCTCCTGGCCATTCTCCGAGGTGCAGACTCCAACAATGACCAACCCCTGGTCTTTGTATTTCTTCAACAGTTCGTTGTTGTGTGGAATGGCCGCCATGCACGGGCCGCACCACGTTGCGTAGAAATCGACGACCACCACCTTGCCCGCCATGTCCCTGGGAGCGACCTCGCCGTTAATCCAGCCTTTGACGTCCAAGGCGGGCATCGGCTTGCCTTCGAGCGCCGCGTGCTTCGCGCGAGCGCCCGGTTCGTCATCCCACGTCCACGAATCCGGAAACTCGCCCGCGTGTGCCTTGAAACCTAAATTCACGAAAAGAGAAACCGCCGCGATACAAAACGAAAGCTTTTTCATGACGCCGGGGTAGCAGTACCGCAATACTCTGTCAATTGTCCGGCGCTTTCATTACACTCACCGCACCGAGTTATGAAAAACCTCTTCTTTATGGCAGGTCTTGTTTGTGTCATGGCTTCTTCCGTTCGCGGCGCTGATCCCAGCCCGAATTCGGCCACTCTGATCGGGAGCGATAAAGTCGCCGCCGCTTTTGCGAAAGGAACCACGCTGGTTGAGAACAAGGATTTCAAAGTAATGTGCGGCCACCGCGAAGCGCCGGGCATCGTTGAAATTCACGCCAAAGATACTGATATCTTTCACATCATCGAAGGCACGGCCACCTTCATCACGGGCGGCACACCAGTGGACGTGAAGGACAGCGGACCGGGTGAGCAGCGCGCCAAAGAGATCAAAGGTGGTGCAGCCCATCAACTCCACAAAGACGATGTGATCATCATTCCTCAAGGTGTTCCGCACTGGTTCAAGGAAGTTAATGGCACGTTTCTTTACTACGTCGTAAAAATCACAGACCAGAAATAGGCCAGCGAAAGAAAAGATTGAGAAAGGGTCGAAGGGGCCACTATGCCATTTTTGCGTCTTGGCTTCCTGGCGGGTTTGCGTTGAATTGCGACCCATGCCAACGCCCGGGTAATGAACGTGCCGACCACCGCCATGAAAACCGCCGCCGCAGATCAAATGCCGCGCGGCGTTCCCTATATCATCGGGAGCGAGGCCGCCGAGCGCTTCAGCTATTACGGCATGAATTCCATCCTCGTGGTGTTCATGACGCATTATCTTTTGAACGCGGGCGGCGCGGCCGACCACATGACGCCCGAACAGGCGGAAACGTGGTATCACACCTTTGTTTCGGCCGCTTATTTTTTGCCGATTGTTGGGGCGATCCTCGCAGATGCGTTTATTGGCAAATTCTGGACGATCTTTTCGCTCTCGCTCTTTTACTGTGTTGGGCATGGGGTTCTCGCGCTGGATCACACCCGGCGGGGCCTTGCGGCGGGTTTGCTTTTCATCGCGCTGGGCGCGGGCGGGATCAAGCCGTGTGTTTCCGCTTTTGTGGGGGACCAGTTCACGACCGCGAATCAGCACCTGCTCACGCGCGTGTTCAGTTGGTTTTATTTTTCGATCAATATCGGGTCAGCCGTTTCGACCTTGCTCATTCCCTGGCTGTTGGAACACGAGGGACCCGGCATTGCCTTTGGCATTCCGGGCGTTCTGATGGCCATTGCCACGGTCATCATTTGGCTCGGGCGAAAGAAATTCGTTCACCCGCCGTCGGCTGGATTCAGCCGCTACCTGGATGAGTTATTCACGCGGGACACTTTGAGGGCGCTGGGCAATTTGCTCATCCCTCTGCCTTTCGTCGCGATGTTCTGGGCCTTATGGCAGCAGAATTTCTCCTCCTGGGTGGTCCAAGCCGAGAAAATGGACCGGCATCTGTTCGGCCAGGAATGGCTGCCCGCGCAAATTCAGACGGTCAACCCGATCTTCATCTTGCTGATGCTGCCGCTCTTTTCCTATGTGGTTTATCCGCAATTAAACAAAATCTTCAAGCTCACGCCGCTGCGGAAGATCGGCATCGGCCTGTTTGTCACGGTGCTGGCGTTCAGCATGGTCGCGCTGATCCAGCAGCGAATTGATGCCGGGCAAAAGCCGAATATCATCTGGCAGCTCCTCGCGTTTGTCATTTTGAGCGCGGGCGAAATCATGGTTTCCGTGACTCACCTGGAATTCGCCTACACCCAGGCTCCGGCCAGGTTCAAATCGCTCGCCATGTGCACGTATCTTTGGGCGATCTCGCTGGGGAACGTTTTCACCGCGCTGGTCGATCATCTCATTCAAAATGCGGACGGCACGGTTCGCCTGCAAGGCGCGGCGTATTTTTACTTTTTCGTCAAGATGCTCCTGGGGACTGCCGTGTTATTTGTTTTTGTCGCCCCGTTTTATCGCGGGCGAACCTATGCTCAGGAGCAGAGATTAGTGGATTGAGGCCGGACTGCTGGCATCCCTGCCGGCGAGTATGGCGGGTCGAGTTTGGACATTTCCCTCGTGTACATCTCCGATAGCTCCGGCGGAGCGTCACAAGGCGCGATATATGGCAAACACTTATTCACAGATTTACATTTACGTCGTTTTTGCGGTTCAAGGTCGGCAAAATCTCATTGGCCGCGAACGAAAAGAAGAGCTGCACACATACATGACCGGAATTGTGACGCGGCAAGGGCAAAAGCTGCTGGCGATCCATTGCATGCCGGATCACACGCACGCCCTCATTGGGTTGAAGCCGAGCAAGGCACTCTCGGATTTGGTGGGTGACATGAAGACCGGAGCAACCAATCACATCAATGGGAATCGTTGGGTCCGCGGACGATTTTCCTGGCAGGAGGGTTTTTGGGGCCTTTTCCTATCGCATTCGCAGCTCACCACAGTAATTCGTTACATTCAAAACCAGGAAAAACATCACCAAAAAACATTTCGCGAAGAATACAGGCAATTTCTGGAACGTTTTCGTGTCCCGTACGAGGAACGTTACCTTTTCGAAAGCGTGGAATGAGCCCATGACTGCCCGTGACGCGCCGTTGGGGCTTGAAGTTCAATTGGTGACTGGATCTATAAACATTGCGCTCCGCCGGAGCTTTGCCGCGGAATATCCAAATCTCCAGGACCGTCGGCAGCCCTGCCGACGAGTACGCGGGCGAACACGCCACCTTTCTTTCCCTTCGATTTCCCTTCGAGTCCGCGCCCTCCATGACCGATCAAACGGTGCCAGAACACCGTTTCGGGCAAAATGGGATGCGCTGCTTCGGCCCGGTTCGTGTGCTTCGAGACGCACAGTTGCAGCGTTGACCCGAAAAGCTAGGCTGGCCGAAAAGCTCCGACTATACACTGAG
>DASYTB010000343.1:0-5217 GCA_036002705.1 Verrucomicrobiia bacterium | reverse complement strand
CCGCCAGCCCTCCTCCAACAATAATCACCTCCCGTGAATGGCGCAGGCCGGCTCTCTCTTCAGCCTCTCTGTGCTCCATCTCTTTGGGAACTTCGCAGTAGCGCGGCTTGCTCATAACGAATCCAGATTTCGGGAAAAGAAATCAGCTTAAATGCCTAAACGACTCGGCGGGCTGGATCATCCGATCGAAAGATGCGGATTCCCTTGAAACCTCAAAGTTCCGTTTGAACGCGTTCCTTACTTTCGAATTACCGGTTTCGGGCGGCCTCTTAGACGGGGCGGAAGCATTTTGAATCTAGTTCTCATCTCTTTTGACCTCTGCATGACAATCCAGGCGCAACGGGAAGACGTTTGAACCATCCGTGTGCTAAAGCGATTGCACCAACAGCTTCCCAGCAGCGTTGCTCACATTGCCGCGACCGATTCGGCCAAACAATCGGGTGGGACCCCCTTTCCCGGCCTGTGGGCGACCCCGACGACGGGTGGGTATTCACCTGACGTGGATTTGATTGCGCCGGACGATTGCCCGGCCCATCCGGAATCCGCACGCTGAGGCCGTCTAACCGAGCCATGAGAATCCTTTTTGTCCACGAGAGATTGGGCGCGCTGGGCGGCGCGGAAGCCAACGCCCTGATTACCGCGCGGGAACTCAAGGGCAAAGGGCACGACGTCGCGCTGGTTCATGGGAAGACCACCGGCAAAGGCGAGGCCTCGTGGCATGAAGTGTTTGAATCTCGCTACCCTCTGGCGGCCCCGGAAGATTCGCGCGCCATAATTGATCGAGCCCTGGACGAATTCGAACCGGACGTGATCTACGTGCACAAAATGGCGGAGTTGCCCGTCATCGAGACGCTCGTCGGGTCCGGCCGGCCGCTCGTTCGCATGGTGCACGACCACGATATTTACTGCATGCGGAGTTACAAATATTTTTACGGCACCCGGAAGACCTGCACGCGGCCTGCTTCCGCGTTTTGTGTGTTCGGATGCGGGGCTTTTCTCACCCGAAATCATGGCCCGGGACTTCCGCTTAAGTACGTCAGCTACTTGGATAAAAGGAAAGAGATCGCCCTCAACCAAAAATTCGATCGGATGATCGCGGTTTCTCGTTACATGCGCGAGGAACTGCAGAAGAATGGCTTTGATCCTGCCCGAATCGAAATCCATCCGCCGGTACCCAGGCCAGGCGATCCGAATCTCCGCAGCAGCTTCAGCGGACGAAACCTCATTGTTTATGCAGGCCAAATCCTGCGGGGAAAAGGAGTGGACGTATTACTGCACTCCCTCGCGCTTTTGAAGCTGCCCTTTGAGTGCATCATTCTTGGCGAGGGAGGCCATCGGGCCCACTGCGAGCGGCTGGCTGAGCAGTTGGGTTTGGATCGCAAAGTTACTTTCAAAGGCTTTGTCCCTCAGGAGGAGCTGAAGGAGTATTACCGGGAATGTTCCATCGTGGCGGTTAGTTCGGTCTGGCCGGAGCCAATTGCAACCATTGGGTTGGAAGTGATGCGCTACGGGTTGCCGGTCGTTGGCTTCGATTCCGGCGGCGTGAGTGACTGGCTGATTAACGGAGTAAATGGATTTCTCGTTCCGTGGATGGACAAAACAGCCTTCGCCGCGGCTCTGGAGCGCCTCCTTACGGACAAGGCGCTCGCGCGCCAAATGGGCCAGCGCGGCCTCGAACTCGTTTCCGAAAAATTCGATTTTGCGCGCTATATCGACGACCTCGAAGATTTGTTTGAACGAGTGATTCGCGAAAAGCCCGGGGTATGGGCTGAGGGAGTGCTGGCGTAATGAGAACCAACAGACCTAAATCCATTTATCCTTTTTAGAGCACTCCATAGCGATCATAAACCGCGCGGAGTGTATCGCCTTTGAGGAGGTCGCGGCGCGAATGGTTCTCTTTGGTGACTTTTTCATGGGCAAGCGCTAGCGTCTGTTCCTCGAGCGCGCGCGGGATCACAACGACACCGTCGAAATCGGCGAAGACCAGTTCCCCGGGGTGAACGAGCACGCCGCCGCAACGGACCGGCACGTCGTAGGTCATCACCTTTCCCCGGCCGAGACTGTCGAGGGGGCGAATGCCCGCATAGAAAACGGGAAATTTCATCGCGATAATTTTGCGACAATCGCGAATATTACTGTCGCAAATGCAACCAGTGGCTCCGTTGCGTTTCGCGACGGTGCTCATGAGTTCGCCCCAGGGAGCGTTGGTTCCGGCCGGGTCGGTGGAATGGACCGCGACATCACCCGGACCGAGGGAATCCATGACGGTAATTTCGAGGCCGTACGGGTCCTTTTCCGGGAGATAGTCAGTATCCATCCAGCGAAAAGTTCGCGCGCGACCGACAATGATACAATTTTCCGCATCGAGTGGGCGGAGCCTTTGGTGCATCGCTTGTTCCCGAGCACCCAGGGTATCGAGAACGTCGCAAATCGCGGGGACGTAGAGGTGCCCGCGAATCCAGGCAAACCGCTCGGCGTCGGTAACGAAATTCAGTTTTGATTTCATATTCCTTTCACACACAATCGGCGCACGGTATTTTCGTCGATCTCAATTCCTAAGCCGGCACCCTGCGGAATCGGGATAAAGCCATAAGTATCCATTTGTACGGGATTACGTATTATTTTCCGCAACATCGGATTATCACAGACGTTGTACTCGAGGAAGAGCGCGCGCGGCAGCACGGCATTGAAGTGGAGGCTCGCCGCTGTCAGCAGGTCAGTGAGCCATGCGTGCGGACAGACATCGATGCCAGCGTATTCGGCTTCCCAGGCAATCTTGCGGGCGTGAGTAAAGCCGCCACAGCGGGACAGATCGGGCTGGACGACATCGAGGCCGCCGCGTTGGATAAGTTCGCGAAAACCCCAGGCGGTGGCCTCCTGCTCGCCCGCCGCGAGGCGGGTTTTTACGCCGGCTGCTTTGACCTTCGCGTAGCCATCGTAGCATTCGGGATGGAGGAAATCTTCGAGCCAAAAGATATTGTAGGGCTCGAGCGCGCGGCAGAGGTCAATGGCATCGGCGGCGCTGCGACTCACCATCCAGCCAGGGTCCACCAGGAGGGTAACATCGGGTCCAAGCGTCTCGCGAGCAGCCGCGACGAGCGTGATGTCGAGTTTGCGATTTTGCCCAAAGACTCCCCAGCCGAACTTGACGGCGGTGAACCCGCGCTGGACATAGAATTCACAAGCGCGCCGCATGGCATCGGGCGTTGAGCGAAAGAGTGTGGACGCATAGGCGCGAACCTTTTCACGACGCGCACCCCCGAGAAGTTTGTGCAGCGGACGCCCGGTGGCTTTCCCCATGAGATCGTGGCAGGCAATGTCGAAACCGGAGAGGACCTGCATGGCGGCGCCGCGGCGGCCATAATAAATAGTACCGCGATAGATTTTATCCCAGAGGCGTTCGACCTCGAAAGGGTCTTCGCCTACCGCGAGAGCACGGAGCCCCTCGAAAACGCCAGCTCCACTTTCCGGCGCGTTCACCATCGCCGCGGCGACGTGCGGCGCGGTTTCAACATCTGACCAACCGACCAGGCCCTCGTCGGTGCTGACCTTGAGCAGCAAACAATGTTTCACCCCATGCGCTTCGTCGCTGCCCTCGGGCGGGCGGTTTTCGTAGGGCGATTCGAGGACGAAAGCTTCGACGTTGGTGATTTTCATTCGGGGAAGGTGAGCGCCACTTTCAACGCGCGGTTGTGTCCATCGCGGGCAAGAGCGAAAGCCTCGGACCAGCGGGCGAATGGAATTGTGTGCGTGATGGTTTCATGGAGCGCCAAAGTTGGATCGTGCGGGATGCGACAACCCGAGCAAGCTAAGAGTGTCTCGGTTAATGATGCCTTCGAGAACTTCCTCTGGCACTGGCGGCAAGCCGCTCTGAGCGAGAATGGTATTGACGTTGCGGACTCCCTCGATGGAACTGCCAGTGGTTGTGAAGGGAAAATCTGACCCGAACAGGACCTTGGCCTCGGTGCGATATTCGACGAGCAACCGCATCGAGTTGTAGAATTGCCACGGGCGATAGTAGAGCGCTGAAAGGTCAGCAAAAACGTGCGGATGACGGCGGATAACCGCAATCGTCTCTCCTTCCCAGGGATGCCCGAGATGTGCCAGGACCATTCGCAGTTCGGGAAACTCCACGGCGACAGCATCAAAGTGGGCAGGGCGGGAATAATCGAGCGGCGCCCTTCCGACAAAGGAAGTGCCCACGTGGAAAAGAACGGGCAGCCCGTGCCGCTCGCAGTAACGGTAAATCTCGCGGCAACGCGGATCGCACGGATGCACGCCTTGATAAAGCGGGGCGAGCTTCACGCCGACGGCGCCGAGATCGTTGTGGCAGCGTTCGAGTTCCGCCATGAAACTCGGCGCGGCGGGATCAATCGCGGTAAAGAACAGGAGCCGTTCCGGTGCGCGCCGCACGTGGTTCGCGACAGCATCATTCGGGATATTCCACCCCGTGGCCTGCGCTTGCAGCCCGAAGACGACCGCCACATCAGCCGCGTTCGTCGTTTCCAGATGTCGTTCGCCGACATCGCCCCAAGCGACCGGGTCCACGCCACATCTCGCCATGTCGGCCTTGAGGCGCGCACCAAAGTCGAGATCAGGCCGGAAGAAATGGGTATGAACGTCAACGATCATAGATAACGAGCGTCAGGCTGCAGGAGTCTTTCATTTGGAAACATTGGCCGTTAATGCCTCAACGGGAATCGAAGCTTTTGGAGTAAAGTCCGATCCGAGTGCATAACGAAGCAATTGATCGAAGAAGTAAATCGCGCCTGCATCCCCCGCCGTTATTCCGCGCGCAAAATTGAATCCGCTCACGAGTAGTTTGCCGCGACCGACTGCCACTTCAAAAAGATAAGCCCGATTAGCAAGGCGGGTGGGGCGATCGATGCAGCGCACCAAGGGGCGAACTTTGGCCGGAAGCTCATCGAGAGACACTGTCTTTGATCCTTGAATCAAGGAATAAAACTGGAGATCGCACCAGCCGTCCGCGGACATGTTCCGAAGCGCGGGGTGATCTTGATTGAGAAGAGTACCCGACGGACCACCTCCATCCCAGGAGGAGAGGCGAAAGTTTGTTTTCTCAACTCGAAACGCCGGTTCTGGTTCGAGCAGGAAAACCCGTCCGCCCGATTCCAGATAATCGCGTGTGCTTTGGTCGAGCCGCGTGGTGACGAGAAGGCCGGTATCGTTTGGGATGGAATCGGATGTCACATCCTG
>DASYTB010000342.1:0-3317 GCA_036002705.1 Verrucomicrobiia bacterium | reverse complement strand
GGATCTAAACCAGTTTAATATCGACCAACAGCTCCATCGGAAATCGGGACCGAAGCTGGATCCGAAGCGGATCATCAACCAGTCGAATTCCTTTCTCAAGGAACGCGAACCGGAAATGACCGAGGAGGAATACGCACTCTACGAGAAGATCGTCAATATCATGGGATCGAATGCCGATCTGGCGGTTCGTTTGCTCGAAGGCATGATGGGTGAGAAACAGCATCCCAGCCCGGCGTTCGAATTCATTCTCGGCAATGCCTATTACAACGCCGGAAAAACCGACCTGGCGGAAAACCGCTACCGCAGTGCGGTTGAAAGGTATCCCACCTTTGTCCGGGCCTGGAATAATTTGGGCGTGCTCTATTACACTGGAAACCGCTTTGCCGAAGCCGTCACTTGCTTCTCTAAGTCAATCGCCCTCGGCGATCATGACTCCACGACTTTTGGTTTGCTCGGTTATAGTCTCGAGCGCGGCGAAGACTATATTTCCGCAGAGATGGCATTCATGCAGGCTCTCGGTGGAGATCCGAACAACACGGACTGGAAAGAGGGCCTGTTGCGTATTTGCATCAGCGAAAAGCAAAACGTCCGCGCGGAAGGGTTGGTAAAAAAACTCATCAAGGATCATCCCCAGGAATCCCGCTACTGGCTGATGTATGCGAATATTCTGGTTTCTGAAAACCGAAAATTGGAGGCAATCGTACTACTTGAATCCGCCGTCGGCACGGGCGTGGCCGGCACGGATGAGTTAGCCCTGCTCGGCGATCTTTATGCCGGACAGCGGCTTTTCCCCGAAGCCATCGCCATCTACCAAAAGCTTCCGGCACCGGCCAGTCTCGCCGGTGAGAAAAAACTACTGGCCTTCGCCCAAATGTTAACCGGCGCCGGCAAGCTACCGGAAGCGAAGCTGATATTTGACTCCTTCAAAGGGGAACTCAGTCCGGAAGGACAGATCGCCCTCCTTCAAGCCAAGGCGGATTGGTTTCTCGCCCAAAATTCCCTGCCGGAAGCGCGCCATGAAATCGATTCACTCTTGCAGCTGGCGCCTTTCAATGGTCGGGCTCTTCTCACCCGCGGACGGATTTATGCCGTGGAAAATGATCCTTCACGGGCCGCTCTTGCCTTTGAAGCAGCCTATCGGGCCGACGACACCCGTTACGTTGCGAGTTTGGAACTCGCCAACATTGAACTGAAAAACCGGCACTACGCCAAAAGCGTGGAATACCTGCAAAAAGCCCTGGCCATCGAAAAAAGCCCCGCCATCGAGGACTACCTGGTCCGCATCAAAACCCTGGTCGTGAATGACGACCATTCAATCCCATGAAAAAGCTCAACTCTCCCATCGGATCGCCCGGCAGAACTTCGCTTCTGCTTTTCTTGATTTTATCGACCGTCCGTTCAATTGCCGCCGATGCTCCTGCGACCACCCGCCCCGCCGCCGCGGTGCCTTCCGGCGAACCGAAAACCCATGCACTTTTTATGGGCACGGACATTTCGATTCAGTACAACAACAAATTGTATCCACTCCAAGACGTGGTCGACACTTCGTTTATCATCTCCGTGGACGGAAAAAAAACTTCCATCCCGATGCGCGGCGAACCGCACAATCTGAAACTGGAACAGTCGTTGAAGTTGACCAATGTTTCCGCGTCGGTGACGGGAGTAACGGCAGAACGGGTGTATACCCCGGGCAACGATCCACGGATGCTTCGGCAAATCGAGGCGTCCCATGCCGCCAACGCGATCGGTGACAATGCCTCCCTCGCCGAGGGCAAATTCATTGTGGCCCAAAACAAATTTGGCTCCGCCATCAATCCCAATGCATCCACAGGCGCCGACATCAGCGCGGCCAATCTGGACGCGATTGCCGCCCAAGCGTCAAAAGCCGCGTTGGCCGCGACTCAAATGGACGACGCTCAATTCAACACCGACTTTACAAATTCCGCACTCGCCCAGCTCAGGGCCGAATCCGATCGGACCCGCGAATTGTACGATGCAATTGAAGTAAACTGCGAGGTATCCTCTCCGACTGAACTGAAGAGCCCGTACCTGGTCCTGGTGGTTCAATACCGGACCAACGGCAACAAGCCTGCGAGCTCACACAATATGATCTACGCACGGGCATTGGAAGCGATTGGCTCCAGACCCCAGAAAATCCACATCCTGCAGGGCGGTCTTCCCCACGGATACGAACTCGTCAGCTATCAAGTCCATCTCTACAATCTCGGTCAGGAAGTGGCGACGGACGTCGTTCCCGAACGCGTATCGCTCACCCGCGAGGAAGCGTTCGAATATGTAAAAGCTGATTATCTGGGTACGCACAAAGGTGCCACGCTTCCCTCGACCCCGGCCATGGGAAAGCTCGGACTTGAAACCAAAGCCGAACTAACCCCAGCCCAACTCGGTGGTACCTACTTCGTCAAAGTAAACAAGGACGGCAAACCGGAAGAGGCGTTTCTGGACGAAGCCTGCTCACAGCCGGTTGACGGTGTAGTCGCAACGGTGGTAAAGTACGTCCGGTTTTTCCCGGCCTTGGAAAAGGGCAAAAGCGTCGACGGCGTCGCGCGCTTGAGATTCTCCTATCTCACGCGCTGAAATCGGAGCGGCTTAGCCGAACACGTTGCACAGCCCCTCACTGAAAGGGTAACGCAGAATCAAAAGCTCCCACTCGACTCTTGCAGCAAGCGCTGGTGCCGGGTAATTCTGGTGTCGGCAATCGACCCACGCATGAATCCAATCCTGCAGATTATTCTGATTTCGGTTTGCGCGGGTTGCTTGATCGCAAGCGTGGCTGCGGCGGCAATAGACGCGCGAAAAAGAAACCGAAGCGCTCTCCTCGTGGGATCGCTCTGTCTGCTCACGTGGCCGGTTGGTCCGATCCTTTGGTTGATGCGCCGGCCTCCACCGCTCCTTAAATCCTAACTGGTTTCCGGCCGGCTTCGTCCATCCGGAATCGAGAAGGGTTGGAATATTTTAATCTCGGGGCGTCTACGCCGATTCAACTCGGCCGATCGCGGGCATCGTGGGACCAAGCCGCCCGGCGACAGGCTTTGCGGCACCCATGCAGGATCGCAGCCCTCGAAAAGCGTGGGGAAAAAATTTGCAGTGCGGTACGTTTTGCAAATTTGCGTTAACGCGTTGGTCCCGGAACCGGTGATGATCCTATAAACCGGAATTGGACCCAATCCACCCCGGGGTAAACACGGAGCACATGGTGAAATGCCGCACAAAATCGGCCGAATATCCCATCCCAGCCGGTGAATTCAAATTCAGGATCATCGCGCAATTTGAAATAACCTGCAGCAGCAAATCCGGGC
>DASYTB010000341.1:0-8214 GCA_036002705.1 Verrucomicrobiia bacterium | reverse complement strand
CGTCCAATCGCCGAGCTGGGCGTTGACGGCGCGACTCCAAGGGCGCTTCCGGGAGCTGTGCGGCCCGCGGAACCCGCGACGCCCACCCCAACCCCGGGAGCCGCACCCGCGCCTCCCGGCGACCCTCCGCCCGCGGCGCCGGCCCCTCCAGCGCCACTTTGAGCGTAGATGCTTGCTGAAACCGCGAGTGCGGCGCTTATAATAGTAATTGTCTTCATACGACTTTCTCCTTCTTCTTTGGAATTATTGCCAAAAGGCGCGGCCATTCAGAGATGGCGTGCCCACGACATCAACAACGTCCCGGACGGGCAGAGAAGCAATCCGTGCTTTGGCGAATATGCCGCTTATCAAAGGCAAGGATCAGCGGGTCGGGAAAAGCACCACGGGCGAGAGATTTGACGGTGGTTCAGTTTGGTTAGCGCGCGAAACGTTCGACTTTTTGAAGTTGTCCATCCGGACCGAAAACAAGCCGCAAATAGGAGTCCGGAAATTGATAAATGTCGTAACTGCCAAAATGATGGTAACCGAAGCCGCTGGTGGTTCCGTAAGCGCCGCCGCGCCTCTGGAGCCATTCTCCAACGGCCGTCCCATCGGAGAGCGTGGCCGAACGATCAGGCACGCCCAGTTCGCGAATGGCCTGGTCGTAGGTGTAATGGCCAACCCTGGTGTTCCAGTCAATGCGGTTGGTCGCGCAACCAGTCAAAAACGCGATGAGACCCAAGGAGAAACAAAGCTTCCTCATGTGTGCCGTCAATATGACGCAGGCCGGTGAGGCGCTCAAGCAGGAGGATCATCGAGCCTCTCGGTATTTCATTTGGACTTTCGGCCTCCAAATGAGCTTAATCGGGCAATGAACCTTTCGATGTGTTTCTTTCTTGCGATCTCAGTGGCTGCGTTGTGCTTTTCATCCGCGGCGGCTGAAAAATCCCCTTCGGGTGATCGAACGGAAATCCAACTTTGGCCGAGTGGCGCGCCAGGGGATGAGGCCGAATTGCCCGCCGAGGCCGACACCACGAAAGACACGGACGGAAAGGTGGGCGGCCGCCGCTTGATCCGGTTGGGAAACGTTTCGAATCCAACCATTACACTTTTCCCGGCTCCGCCCCAAACGGCCACCGGGGCAGCGGTTCTGATTTGCCCTGGTGGAGCATATAATATTCTCGCGCTTGATCTGGAAGGAACGGAAGTTTGTGAACGTCTCAACAGGGCGGGCGTAACGGCGATCCTCCTGAAGTATCGCGTGCCGAGACGTGCAAGCCGTGAGAAGCATGCGGCCCCGCTTCAGGATGCTCAACGGGCGCTGGGAATCGTTCGTGAACATGCTGGCGAATGGGGAATTGATCCGAAGAGGATCGGCGTCCTGGGCTTTTCCGCCGGGGGACATCTCGCCGCAACGTTGAGCAATAATTTTCAGGAGCGCATTTATCCGAAGATCGATTCCGCGGACGAGTTAAGCTGCCGCCCCGATTTTACGATTCTGATTTATCCGGCGTATCTCACGCCCGAGAAGGACGGCTCGAAACTCTCGCCTGAGTTCACCATTTCAACGAATACGCCCCAGGCTTTTATCACGATGACGGAAGATGATCCGGTGCGTGTCGAAAACGCCCTCACGTATGCGGCGGCTTTGAGGAAGGAGAAAGTTCCTTTCGAACTGCATGTTTATCCAACGGGCGGGCACGGCTATGGCCTGCGGAAGACGAGCGAACCGGTGACCACCTGGCCGGAACGCCTTGAGGAGTGGTTCCGGGCGCGCGGGCTGCTGAAGAAATAGCTATTCAGGCGCGATGGGAATGAAGCGGCTCACGTTCGGCATTCTGTTGCTGATCGCGCTCGGGGGCTTCCCAGCCCGGAGCTTTTCTGCGGAGAACAATCCAGCTTCCGTCGCGCCGGGAGTAAGCGGCGTTCTGGAACCGCTGCACCGCGCCGAAATCGAGGCGCAGATTCGGCTGCAAGGGAGTGGCAACCTCGGGCCGCTGATGCGACTCATTAGCGATCTTGGGGTGGGAAAGTACAACTGGATATTCATCGTCCTCCTCTTCTTCTTTGTGAGTCCAGGTTTTGCCGCGCGTTTCGCGATTTTTTTTATGGCCGGCCTTTGGTTGCGCGAATTGCTGGCGCTCGCGTTGCAATCGCCGCGCCCTTATTGGCTTGATCCGCGGGTGTTGCGGCTGGGTCCGATCAATGGACCGGCCAGCTTCGGTTTGCCTTCGGGGCACGCGATGATGGGCAGCGCGTTTTGGGTTTTTCTGGCCACGGAAATCCGCGTGCGTTGGGCCTGGATAATAGCCACTATCATGGCCGTGCTGATCGCATTCTCTCGCGTGTATCTTGGGCTGCACTTTTTTAGCGATGTAACCCTCGGCCTGTTGCTGGGCTTTTCTTATTGCCTTCTCTACCGAAAAATCGAACCGGCCATTCTGCAATGGTGGTGGCGGGCCGTTCCTCCGCGGCGTTTGATTTTCGCGGTCAGCCTTGGCGC
This sequence comes from Verrucomicrobiia bacterium, assembly GCA_036002705.1. GTDB lineage: Bacteria > Verrucomicrobiota > Verrucomicrobiia > Limisphaerales > SXQI01 > DASVNK01. The sequence continues at coordinate 5,732 of DASYTB010000341.1, read as the reverse complement.
GTCCATGCTGCTCGCTGGCCTGGCCGTCCGATACTGGCTGTCTTCTCCTTCAGTTCCCGATCCGTGGGGGGAATTCAGCCGCGGCGCGCGGCGACTGAATCCGTTCGCGGATTATGGCGGCGCGCTCGCTGGGACCGGCATGGCCTTGGCTTTTTTAAAATCCTGGCCTCAAGTACGCGAGCGGTGGAAATGGCACCTGCTCGTTCTCCTCGCCGCCGGCGCAATCGCGTTCTGCGTGCCGACTCGAATTGCGTCCTCCGTCCTGAAACCAGTTTTCTTCAATTGGCCGGAATCGATTCAGATTTTGACTCGCTTTGGCTTTCGCGTTGCCGAGGCGTGGCTGGTTTGGTTTCTCGTTCCGCGAATTCTTTTAATGGGCCGGGAGAGCCGCGCGGCGATTACAAAAATGTAATGCAACAACTCTGCCCTTTGCGGGGTCAACAAGGGCATGGGTGCAGTGATTTGTGAGATCCAGCAGTTCGAAACCGAGGTCCGTGAATTACCAATCACGCAATTCTTTGCGCGTGGCGTCAGTGCCGGGAGCGGCCGCCGTTGCCCGTTCTGCGAGTCCATTATTTATAGCAGGCGCCACCGCCTTTGCGGTGTGTGCAACGAGGCGCTCCCCAGAAGTTGCCTGTTCTCAGAGGAACAAGCGCAGAGTGTTGAAATCCTTATGCACGAAGAACGTCAGCGCCACCGCCAGTGGCTCCGGAAGTTCCACTGATCACACTCCTTAACGCGGCTCCGTGATCGTGAACAAACTGTTCATCGGAATTCCCTCGCTGAGTGTTTGTTTTTTTCCAGACGGCCAAACTACTTCAATCTGATCGATTTTGGCCGCGTCGGCTAAACCAAAGTAAAGCGGCATCGAACTTTGCGAAAGATAACCGGACTTCCCATCGTTGTATTGCATGTAATTCTTCGAAGCACAGTGGACCTTCACCGTCGCGCCCAGACCGTCGCGATTGGACGCGGTCCCGACCAATTTGATCTTGAGGAAGTGAAGCGCTTTTTTGTCCGATAAATTGCTGATCAAAACTTGCGGATGATCGTTCCACTCGCTGGTCACAATATCGAGGTCGCCGTCGCCATCGAGATCAAAAATCACGGATGAGCGCGAACTGGTTGTGCCTGATACTCCGAAAGTGCCGGTCTTTCCGCGGCAGAGCGGATTTTTCTTATCTTCGCCGGAGCAGTCTAAAGTGAAGGCCTGCTTTTCAAGCACTTTTCGCGGTTCCACTCCCAGGACAAATTCGCTATCCACAAACTGCTGGCCGGCCTGGTTCAACAAGACGGAATTCACGCTATAGCGGAGCGGATATCCCATGCCGGCGGCGACAAAGACGTCCTGGTAGCCATCGGCGTTTATGTCGGCCACGCTGATGCCCCAGGGCCAATAAGTTTCAGCGCCGATTTTGTCCGAGACTTCGGTGAATTTTCCGCTGCCCTGATTCAGATAGAACGCGTTGCCAAAGATATTGCTGGCCGAGGCGCGGGCGAAATCCCACGGAGAAAATTCGATCGAGCACCAGCTATCACTTTTGGCCTTCTCGAAGTTCGCGGTGAAGTTTGTCGCGCCCGCTTTGATCTGAACGCCTGTCATATCCGAGTGCATGTCGGTCACGTATAAATCCATCAAGCCATCCAAATTGAAGTCGAAGAATTTCACGCCCATCGCGCCCCACGGCGTCTTGGGAAAATATTCGGAAGTCTTGTCCGTGAATTTTTTGCCCTGTTCGTTCGCATAATACTTGTCAGTTCCGGACATGCTGAGCACATAAAGCTCCGGGTAACCATCCTGGTTCAAATCGCAAAAAGTCGCGTCACCGCTCCAGCCACGATGCTCAAGCCCCATTTCCTTGGAGACGTCTTTGAATTTTCCGCCGCCGAGGTTCTGGTAAAGAACGCTCTGCTCCGTCCGGCCGGGATAACGCCAGCCCTGGAAAGCGTCTTTGCGTCCGCGAAAAAAACCGCCGTGGCCTTTTTCGTTAATGGTATAGATGCCGACGTTCGCCACAAAGAGGTCGAGCAAGCCATCATTGTTAAAATCAAAAAATACGGCGCCTGAAGAATGCCGCGCCGGTGACTGCGCGATTCCTGAGTCGGCGGTAATGTCCTTGAACTTGCCTTGTCCCATGTTCTTGAAGAGGATATTCCCCATGCGGACCGTTGTTACGAAAAGATCGGGCCGACCGTCATTGTCAATGTCCGCGAACGAGGCGGCAACGCAGACCTTATCCTCCAGCCCCACCCCGGCAACCGCGGTGATGTTCTCAAATTTGCCGTGGCCGATATTCCGCCAAAGTTCATTCCCGCCGAGTTGGTTCACGAAGTAGATGTCCAACAGTCCGTCCCCATCCACGTCCGCGACCGCCATGCCATTGCCGTGGTCGTAATGAACCGCCTCGTAAGTTTTGGACGCGTCATCCACCGGGTGCTGGTAAAAACGAATGCCGCTCGCCTCATAGTGGTCCGTGAATTGAAAATCGTGAAAGACCGGCCAACTCTTCGCCGCTTCAAATTGCTTTGCTTTGTTTTCTTCCAGGGCCTGCACTGTTTTTTCCTGGAGGCCAAGCGGGTCGATCATTTGGCTCGCTGGAAGATCCGCGGCGCAAACGGCTCCGACGGAATAGGCGAGAGAAAGAAAAAGGGCATAGCCGTCGGTTTTAATTTCGGAAGTTCTTTTCATTTTACTGTCGTTAAAAGAGCGTCTCCAGCTCGCTTCGGCGGGCCTTGATCGGTCATCGAGCGTGTGCAGGACTCGACCGGGCTCTTAATGAAGTCCCGGTCCCTCCGGGTGATAGACCGATGCAGCGCAGGTCCCCCGGAGTTGTTTCGAGACTTCGGCTCGCACGAAAGAATTGGAAGAATTGCTTGGTTTGTCAATCGCGGGCGAATGACGTTCTGGATGAAATGCTCGTGAGCCTGATACCCTTAGCGGATTCCAAACCAGCTCCGACGTGGTGATGGTTTGCCACCGCCCGGTTTCGTGGGCTATAAACTCGCCACGAATGTTGAAGGGCCGCTTGAAATCGAAATGGGCGCGCGGGTTAATTACCGTGTTTATCCTGGTTCATGTTTATATCATGGCCATTTGGGGTTTGCCTGGCTCCGGCTTCCGCGCCACCCTCGCGCGGCCCATCGAGCACTACGTCATTTACTGGGGGTTGTGGCATAGCTGGGACATGTTTTCACCGGATCCGCTTTCGTTGAATTTTCGCGTTGAAGCCCAAATTATTTATCAGGACGGAAGCACCAGGACCTGGAATTTTCCGCAAATGGATAAACTCAGTCTTTGGGACCGCTTTCAAAAGGAGCGTTACCGCAAATGGGCGGAGCGCGTTCGGCAGGATATTTACGCCGGGATTTGGGATGATACCTCTCGTTTCATCGCTCGCCTGAACGATACACCCACGAATCATCCGACGAAGGTAATTCTCATCCGGAATTGGGAGCCGATCCCGCCCCCCGTTCTAATTCCAGGCACCGCCAACCCCCAGGATTTTCAGCCGCGGCCGGAACACTACGAAATGCGCTTCAATTATCGATTCAAGTTTTACGATGTGCAACCGGGAGACCTGTGATTAGCCTTAAAGACATCGTTCGAGCGTGGAGCCGTTTCTTTTTCGAACCGGAATCGCCTCTCCCCATCGCGCTCTATCGCATCCTTTTGGGGTTGCTCGTGCTGGCGAACCAGGCGCTGCTCTATCCCGACGTTCTCAATTGGTACGGCGTTCATGCCGCCGTTTCGTTCCAGGTCGCGCCTGATGTCTCCGGCGGCACGGGCTTCAATATCTTTCGCTGGTTGCCTCACACCGATCGAATGGTTTGGCTGGTTTATTCGCTCTCCTGCCTCTCGCCGGTGACGTTGATGCTCGGGCTTTTTTCCCGAGTGAGCGCGGCTCTGGTTTTCCTCACGTTAACCACGCTTCACCACCGAAATCCGGTAATGCTCAACAGCGGGGACACATTTTTGAGGATCGCCTCTTTCTTCGTCATTTTTTCCCAGGCGGGCGCCGCTCTTTCGATTGATCGCCTCGTTGCCCTGGCGCGCGGAAAGGAGAGCGGTCCGCCGAAACCAAGGGCCCCCTGGGCCATGCGGCTGATCCAGTTGCAGTTGGCTTTCCTTTATTTGTACGCGTTCATCTGGAAGGCCATGGGGCCGATGTGGCTTGCCGGAACGGCCGTGTACTACACGTCGCGGCTCCTCGAATTCCGCCGATTTCCGGTCCCGTACGTTTATGACCATTTCTGGACGATCAAGCTCTGGAGCTGGGGGACGCTTCTCGTTGAATTCAGTCTGGGCGTGCTGGTTTGGATCAAGGAGCTGCGCTATTGGGTGCTGCTCGCGGGAGTGCTGCTGCACCTCGGCATCGATTACTCGATGAACATCCCGCTTTTTGCGTTCATCATGATCAGTGCTTACGTCACCTTCGTTGAACCGGCGGACCTGCGGCGATTCTTTTCTCTGGTGCGTCAGCGGTTTAACCGCGAAGCAAAGGCCGAATCACCCATGGCTTTCGTGCCGGTATTTTACGACGCGAAGTGCTCGTTTTGCACACGCACGGTAGAAGTTTTGAGGGCGTTGGATATTTTGCGGCGTCTGGAATTTCACCCAATGCAAAGCCCGGCCACCAAACAACGCTTTCCCGATTTCGATCCGCGGCGCGGGGAGAAGGAGATGCTGGCGCGCAGCCCGGATGGATGGCTGGGCGGGTTCTATGCCTTTCGATATATGGCGCGCTCTTTGCCGCTTTTGTGGCCCATCGTGCCCTTGCTTTACCTTCCAAAAATCGATCTCGCCGGAGACCGTCTTTATCAACGAATCGCGCAGCGGCGGTATTGCATTTTGGGGCAGTAACCGTACGGTATTCGCATTACTGATCGTCAGGAGTTTCCAGTGGGCGCGCTATCGAATGAGGCAAATGAGGCCATATCGGCCAGGGGATACCAATTCCTGGGAACGGTTGACGAAGCATTCGAGGCAATGCTGGCGGCTGTGGAAGCCGCTTCTTCAAGCATCCGCCTGGAAGTTTACATATTTCGAGTCTCGCCAATTGGGGAAACGGTCCGTGAAGCCCTGCTGCGCGCTCGGCAGCGCGGTGTGCGGGTGCAGGTGCTCGTCGATGCCCTCGGTTCGATAACGCTTCCGGAGCGATTCTGGGACTCGCTCATTGCCGCCGGCGGACAATTTCGATGGTTCAATCCGATCAAGTTTAAACGGCTGGGTTTTCGCGACCATCGCAAGGTGTTGATCCTGGACGAACGGAGCGCTTTCATCGGCGGCTTCAATGTGGCCCCGGAGTATCAAGGCGACGGCATTACGAAAGGTTGGCACGATGTTGGATTGCGGGTGCCCGAACCGGTCGCTCGGGAGCTGGCCGCCAGCTTTGATCTCATGTTCGGCCTGGCGGATTACCGGCACCGGCGCCTGGCGCGTTATCGACGCGCGGTTCTCGCCCGGATTTCGCAAACGGAGGCGGGGCAATTGCTCACGAATGCGCCCGGCCGCGGTCCCCACGTGATCAAAAGCGCGCTCCTGAGGGACATCCATGCCTCCGCCAGCATCGACATCATTTCCGGCTACTTTCTCCCGCCGCGCCAATTGCGGCGGGGAATGATTTTGGCGGCCCGGCGCGGCCGACGAGTGCGATTGATTCTCGCTGGCAAATCGGATGTTCGTCTCTCGCAGTTTGCCTCGCGCCATCTTTACGCCAGCTTGCTGCGCGGTG
>DASYTB010000340.1:0-2822 GCA_036002705.1 Verrucomicrobiia bacterium | reverse complement strand
CACTGCACCTGCTCGATGGCCGCGAGCGCTTTGTCCCGAAAATTCTGGTGATCAACGCGAATGAACCATTGGTCCATCGCGCGAAAAATAATGGGTGTTTTGCTTCGCCAGCAATGCGGATAGCTGTGGTGATAATTCTCTTGATGCAGCAACGCCTTGCGAAGCCGCAGCTCATGCAGAACCGCTTCATTCGCGTCACTTTTCCCATGCTTTTCCAGAATCGACTGGCCTGTCATCGCCTCGGGCATTTGCTGTTCCCGGGGCAGATCATTCGTATAGGCGAGGCGGCCGTCATCATCCACGGGCGAGTAGATCGGCAGGCCGTGCTGTAACCCAAGTTGGTAATCGTCCATTCCGTGTCCGGGCGCGATATGAACAAAACCTGTTCCGGTCGTGTTCTCGACGAAGCTATCGCCGGCATAGAGCCTTCCGGTGCGGTTGCAGAACGGATGTTGATATTCGATTTCCCTCAAATGATCCGCGTCCAACGTGCGAATCACCTCGTAGCCTTCCCAGTGCGCCTTCTCCGCCACCGTGGGCAGAAGCATGTTGGAAACAATGAAGACCTCGTCGGCCACCTGCACGAGCGAGTAATTAAATGTGGAGTTGAACGCTACCGCGAGATTGGCTGGCAACGTCCAGGGAGTAGTAGTCCAGATCAAGAGCGAAGTATTCGGGTGGCCCACCAATGGAAATCTCACGTAAATGCTCTGGCTGACATGGTCTTTGTATTCCACTTCTGCTTCCGCCAGGGCCGTGCGGCATGGAATGCTCCAATAAACCGGCTTTTTCCCACGGTAAACAAAGCCTTGATCGATAATGTCGGCGAAGAGCCGGAGTTCATCCGCTTCGTATTCTTTGTTTAGCGTCAGGTAAGGATTTTCCCAATCGCCCAGCACGCCCAGCCGCTTGAACTGGGTCCGCTGCAAATCAATATACTTTCGCGCGTAAGCATCGCAGGCCGTCCGAATCGAAGCCGGGTCGCTGCTTGTCTCGCCCCCTTTGCGCATTTCCTGTGAAACCTTGAATTCGATCGGCAGCCCGTGGCAGTCCCATCCCGGAATATAAGGCGCGCTTTTCCCCCGGAGCGTTTGGTACTTCACGATCATGTCCTTGAGCACCTTGTTCAGCGCCGTGCCAATGTGGACATCCCCGTTGGCAAAAGGCGGGCCATCATGGAGCACGAATCTGGGCGCACCCGCCCGTCGCGCCTGTATCCGCTCGTACAGCTTGCTCGCCTGCCATTTTTCAAGCCGCTGCGGCTCCCGCTGGACCAGATCCGCCTTCATGGGGAAGTCAGTCCGCGGAAGGTTTAATGTGTTCTTGTACTCCATCAAAGAACCGGGAAAGTACCGAGATGGAAAAAGGGTGTCAAACGAGGAGGCGAGGGCAAACCCGCCAGTCCTACCACCGGGTTTTTAGATACTCGCCTTGGATCTTAGGGTACGAACGGTTGCGAACAACCGCTCGCCCGTGGAAATCGGCAAGATCAACTCACCACAACCTGCTCGACCGCGCGGAGAATGTCCCCGCGCTCGCGATCATCCCGCCAGCGCAACGGGATCTCGTCGCCATTGCGAAAGGTCAGGCGGACGCAGTTGCTTTCGACCTTCTGGGAAATAACCTGGTCAAGATCGAAAATTTCGCCATTCAAATGGAGTATGCGCATAAGTGATGCTCCGAAGGCTTTATTGACGCCCACCCGCCATTATGGCGCCCGGGCTAGTAACGCGAAGACCCGCCCCTCGAACCGCCGTACTTCCCCCGGCCACCGCCACCGCCGCCGCCACCGCCGCCACCACCACCACGAGAGCCCCCGCCACCACCGCCACCGCCGCCAGAGCGTTCCTCGCGCGGCCGCGCTTCGCTCACCGTCATTGAACGTCCATTCAGCTCCGTTCCATTCAAACCGATGGCGGCAGTAAAGCCAGCCGAATCACTCATTTCCACGAAGGCAAAGCCTTTGGATTGACCGGTCGTGCGGTCCATGATCAGGTTCACGCTCGTCACGGCGCCACATTTTTGGAACGTATCCTGAAGGTCGTTTTCCGTAGTCGAGAAGTTAAGATTCCCGACGTATAATTTGGTATTCATCGATGTTTGCAGATTCTCTTGCAGTTCCAAAGAAGCCCTCCCGACAGTGAGAGGATTGGATCATCAATGATTGGCACTGAGGATTTATTTCTGGTTGGCTGGAAGTTTAATCTCTTAAGCAGGCAACCTTCCACCTTCTGGATGGATGCGCAAGCATTTATAAGCGGTGACGGCGGTCCCGCTTATCCTTTCGGCGGCTCCTGCTCGCGCGTATGCGATTTTTTTGGTTAACGCTTGACCTTCAAGCTGCCCAACGAATTATATAAGCCCCAAGTGTATTGCACTTTTAATGTTCGCTCAGGTTAAATCGCTTTTCTCAAACGATATCGGTATTGATCTCGGCACCGCCAATTCATTGGTTTACGTCCGGGATCGAGGGATTGTCCTGCGGGAACCTTCGGTGGTGGCGATCCAGGCTGGCACAACGAACGTGTTGGCTGTGGGTGAAGAAGCCAAGCGCATGCTCGGTCGCACGCCGGGAAATATCGTGGCGATCCGGCCCATGAAGGACGGGGTGATCGCCGATTTCGAGATTACCGAGGCGATGCTGCGGCATTTCATCCAGAAGGTTCATAATCGGAAGTTGATTGCGCCGCGTGTCGTCGTGGCGGTGCCTTCCGGGATTACCGAGGTTGAAAAACGCGCAGTCAAGGACAGCGCCACCCACGCCGGGGCGCGCGAGGTCTATCTGATCGAACAGCCGATGGCGTCCGCCATTGGGGTGGGAT
>DASYTB010000339.1:0-6297 GCA_036002705.1 Verrucomicrobiia bacterium | reverse complement strand
AATCTCATTGGGAGCATCAACTACACGCTCGAAAACATTGGCCTCTCCAATGTTTCCACGAATGCTCCCCTCGTCATTCAACAGGAGGATCCTCACCAGCTCATCTCGAAAATGGGCCTTTCGCTCGCTTACGACACCCGTAACAGCGCCCTCGAGCCGACCCATGGCCAGCGCACCGAATTGATCACCGAACTCGCGGGCGGTCCCTTCGGCATGGATGCCGACTTTTACAAATGGGAAGTTCGGTCGAGCTGGTTTTTTCCGGGGTTTGTCCAGGGGCACGTTTGGGAATTGGTTGGCCGCACCGGGGTGGTCGAACCTTATGGCGATTCAACCACCGTCCCGCTCTTTTACAAGTATTTCCTCGGTGGCGTGAATTCACTCCGCGGCTTCGATTATCGAACCGTCGGCCCGCATGATCGCGCGCCCAATGGCGATCTCGAGCCCGTCGGCGGCGAAACCTATTGGTTTGCCTCGGCCGATTATACGATTCCGATCATCGAACGATTAAAATTTGCCATCTTTTACGACATCGGTAATGTGTATCGTGACGCTTATGACTATAACTTCAGCCAATATTCGGATGATTACGGTGTTGGCGTTCGTTTGAACATTCCGCGGCTTGGGCCGTTGCGCCTCGATTACGGCATTCCGATTCACCATCCTGATAACGCCGGCCACGGAAGATTTCAGTTCAGCGTTGGATTTACACGAGATTATTAAGACAACATGATGAAGAACGCAGTTTCCATTTTAGCGAGAATCCTTGCGGGTTTCGCGTTGGCTACCTGTTTGAGCTCGAGCGCCCAAACACCGCAGAAAATCGCCTTCGTGGACATGAAGAAGGCCTTTGACACCTATTACAAAAAGGACGAGGCCGAAAAATCCATCAAAGATCGCGCCGCCGATTCCGACAAAGTTTATAAGGGCATGATCGAGGATTACAAAAAGGCCAATGAGGATTACAAGAAGCTCGTCGATAGCAGCAACGATCAGGCGGTCTCCGCCGAAGAGCGCGAAAAGCGCAAAAAATCCGCCGAAACCAAACTAATGGAGCTGCAGGAGATCGAAAAGAGCGTCAAACAATTCGAATCTTCCACCCGGACCAGTCTCGGCGAAATGGAGAAGCGCATGCGCGAAAAGATCGTCGGCGAGATCATTGATGTCGTCAAAGTCCAGGCCAAAACGGGCGGCTATACCATCGTCCTCGACTCCGCCTCTCTCACCGGTTACCAGACCCCGATCATCCTCTACACCAACGGCGAGCACGACCTCACCGAAAACGTTATCAAAGAGATCAACGCCAACGCCCCGGCCAAGGCTCTATCCAACAACGCAGGCACTCCCAGCACGGGGAAAAAGTAAGGCAGCGCCGGGTTGGCGCCTGGGCATTCCGGAATCCGACCACTTAAAGGCCAGACTCAACGCGCCATTGGAAACCACGTTGGGATCAGGCGGCAAGGTTTGGAACTCGACAGGCTTTTTTGAGCGCGAAGACGAGTAAAAGGAAAAGAACTATGGCCAGGATTCCCGCCAGATTCTCGTGGACGGTGGGTGGAAAAACCAGAATGTAGCCGGATTCCTTGACAAGCGCGGCAAAACTCGAAACGCAAAAAGGCATAAGAAAGAGCCGGAAGACCTGCCATCGATCCAACTGAGTGGTGCCACGGCTTGAGTTTCGCGTGCTGAGGAAAAGAGCGCAGCCAATAATCAGGCTCAGTCCAATCGACGTGAGCCACAGTCGAGGCCGGGCTTCAAAATGATTGAAAACGTTCACCACATACCAGATCGCGTAACACCAGAGCACGATCCGCGCGGCGTTGAGATTAGCAAGATAGCGCCCCACTTGGAACATGTGGGAAATGGATGCCCGAGAGGGAACAAGGGAGCAACTGAATTCAATCCAACTTCGAGGCGGCTACACGGCGATGGGCGCTTTGATCGTCGGGTGTGGGTCGTAGTTGACGAGTTCGAAGTCTTCAAACTTGAAATCGCGGATGCTCTGCACGGCCGGGTTCAGACGCATTTGTGGGAGGGGACGAGGCTCGCGGGTGAGCTGGAGCCGGGCTTGTTCCAGATGGTTGGAGTAGAGATGAAGGTCGCCGAAGGTGTGGACGAAAGTTCCGGGTCTTAATCCGCAGACTTCAGCGACCATGAGCGTCAGCAGCGCATAGGAAGCGATATTGAAAGGCACGCCTAAGAAAAGATCGGCGCTGCGCTGGTAGAGTTGGCAACTCAATTCGCCCTCCTGAACAAAAAATTGAAACAGGACGTGGCATGGGGGCAGCGCCATTTGCTCGATTTCACCCACATTCCATGCGCTAACGATGAGTCGGCGGCTCTCTGGATTCTTTTTGATTTGCTCGATGACGCGGTCGATTTGGTTAATCGTGCGTGCGTCCGCAGTGCGCCAGTCGCACCACTGCGCGCCATAGACGCGGCCCAGGTTCCCGTTTTTGTCCGCCCACTCATCCCAAATGGTGACCCCGTGTTCCTTGAGAAATTTGATATTTGTGTCGCCGCGCAAAAACCAGAGGAGTTCGTAGATGATCGATTTGAGGTGAACCTTCTTGGTGGTGAGGAGGGGAAAGCCATCCTGCAGCGGAAAACGCGCCTGCGCGCCGAAAACAGAATAGGTGCCGGTCCCGGTTCGGTCTGCTTTGAATTTGCCGCGGTCCAGAACAAGCCGGAGCAGATCGAGGTACTGCTTCATTTTTCTTCGATTTTCTTGAGTTTTACTTCGGACGCAAGCTCATCGATAAAAACGGCGATCAGCCGTTGCAAATCGCGTTGATCCTTGGCGAGAAACCAAACAAACAGAGGCAGCGTAAGGAGAATCAAGTAAGGCCACCAGACTTGCCGCCCCAGAAAGCCAATGAGCGTGAGCTCCGCGCCTAAAATCGAGCAGATAATCGCCTTGGCGAAGAGAGTGGTGCCGGGCGCAAGACGCGCGCGCAGGATTTGTTTGCCGTGGCCCAGCACTTCTCCGACCGTGACGAGTTGAACCAGGCTCCACGCGCTGCCGTAGATCTGCACATCGTATTTGTTCCAACCGGCATCGACTTTGTGCTGCCAGCCTTGCTGGTCGAGCCGCTCGATAATGAGGCGCAGGAATTCAACGCGGTCCAGCCGCTTGTCATTCCAGTAATCGAGGAGAAAGAATTCCTGCTGGCCCGTGTCGCGCACTGCGGTGCGCAGATTCTCGCGTCGGGCCAGCCGTGAACTCGGAGCGCGAAAACTTCCCTGATGCCTCGCCCACCCGCGCACGATCGGCTGCAAAAAAAACAGGAGCGCGACCAATGGACGTGACCAGAGGCGGCACCGTTCGCGGGGGAGATCCGCCTGGGTGGCGGCCAACGCGCTGACAAAAATCGGAAGAAGAACCGCGCCGATCGCGGTGGGAAGCAGGGGACGGAAAACAATCGCAAAAATTATCAGCGGCAAGAGAACGAACACGTGATACTCGATGCTGTTCACCAACATCAAGGTCAGGGAGGGAGGCGGACTGTAGAGGGTTTGAAAGAAACCGGTGGCAAAAGAGCCGTGATAAATGATTGGGCCGCCCATCGTGACACCGATGCGCGCCGGTGAATAAATCCTTCCCTGCCATTGGCTTCCGCCAAACCAGTTAAAGTATTCCGGATGGCGCCGCTCGAGAAGCGCTTCCGCTTCCCCATAACCATACTGTTGCTTCAGGTAATCGCGAGCGGTGGCCCGGCGATAATGCCAGACAAATCCGGCGGGTGAGAAGCCGAGACGATAGCCATTCTGCTGCAAGCGCCAGCAGACATCGACGTCGTCTCCGGCCTTGCGAAAGGCGGGATCAAATCCGCCAATCTCCTCGAGCGCCCACTTGTAAAAAGCCATATTGCAACCGGGAATGTGCTCCGCCAGCCGGTCGGTCAGCATGACGTGCGCCGGTCCGCCCGGCGAAACCATCACGGCGGCGGCCACCCACGAATCTTCGGGGGGAAGAAGGTTATGGCCACCGATGCCCGTGAACTCACTGTTGAGCAGATCGCCGATTAGAAAGTAGAGCCAGTCCTCATCGGCGCGGCAGTCTGAGTCGGTGAAGGCGACGATTTCTCCACTGGCCGCATTGATGCCGGTGTTTCGCGCCGTGGACAGGCCGAGGTTCTTTTCATGACGGATGTAGTGGATTTTTTTAAAGCCGCGACAGATTTCGTGGGTCCGATCGGTCGAGCCATCATCGACGAGAAGGACTTCGTATTGCTCGTAATTCAGCGCCTCAAGCGAGCTCAGACAGGCAGCCAGAGTCCGCTCGCCGTTATAGCTCGCGACCACGACGGAAACTTTCGGTGTGGCTGACAGCGGGAAATAAGGTGCGCGGAAAAACTGGCGTTGCGTCACGTAATAAGACTTCTTGGGCGAGCGATCCTGTTGTGTAAGGCCGAAGGCCCAATCGGTGACCTGCGCGCCTTCCTTGTACCAATCGTCCGTGAAGCTATAGACGATCGCTCCGGCCAGGCCGCCACGATAACAGAGTTCAATTTGCCAGGCGAGAATCTCGCATTTGGTTTCTTCTCCTTCGCGCAGACTGTCGATCCCAAATTCACCGAGAATAAGCGGTTTGGAATCGGCGATCATCTGCAATCGGCTCAGATAATTCTCAAACGGCTTCGGGTGGTGGAGGTAAACATTGTAGCAGAAAAAGTCCACGTTCTGCGCTTTGAGATATTCGGTCGGTGGGTAATTGCCGAAAGTGCAAAGGCAATCCGGATCGATCGATTTAACCGCGTCCACGAGTTCCTGGATGAAATGGGTGATCGCCTTGGGACTGCTCCAGCGAACGATATCGGGCGGAATCTCGTTGACGACGCTAAGAGCGAAAACCGCCGGGTGTCTCGCGCATGATTCCGCGGCCGCCCGCACGGCTGAGACGGCCTCATCCCTCGTCTCCGCCGCATCAAGAAAACAGAGATGCTTGTTCCAGGGGACATCCACCAGGACGCGCAAGCCGTGCTCGAAAGCGAGATCAAGAAACCACTTCGGTGGAACGTAATACAGCCGCAGGACATTGGCGCCGAGTTCGGAAATGAGCTGAAAATCCCGGATGACTTGGTCGCGCGGCGCAAAAAATTCCCCCTGCGCGTTCGGCGCGAATGGTCCGTAAGTCACGCCTTTGACATGGAATTTTTTCCCGGCGAGACGGAAGAACTTCCCATCGATCCGAACACGAGCTTTGCTAGGGGGAGAAGGCGGCATGCGCAGGGAGAGAGCAAGCGCCGTTTAATGAAGGGGCCGGCACACTAAACAGGAAGGGCGATCTGCGTCCATACGATGAGTTGAGCGGAAGAGGTGGCCTGTGTCAAATGGTCTTGCCGAGCCGGGTGGCAAGGATCCCAGAACCTGAATCCCAGCGGAGGCATTGCGCGGCGGCGCTTTCGGCGTACTTTCCCGTATGGAGCAAACGAGACAGAGCGAAATGAAGGAGGACGCGACCGACACCCGCAACCGAGAGGAACGCAAAAAGGAAAAGGCGGGCGATTTAAAGAAAAAGCTGGCGCAACCACCCCCTGATGCGCGTGAGGTGACGATTGGCCCTACGGATAAGACAGGACCTGACATAACAATTTCGTAAGCGTCCTCGCCTTTTCGGCAGTTGAAGACGATTGGATAACTTGTTTACAACTTCTTCTTGCTCGCGACGCGAGGTTTCTAGAAACTCTCAGGGAAAGCCTGAGCCAAGAACAAGTCTTCCGGACGCACCGGGACTCAGCTAAATTAATCACGTTTCATTAGGATTGCTTACGGTGAATGAAGAAAGACTATTAAATTGGATTGGCTGGAATGGCCAGCGCGCGCCAGTGTTGCTTCTTTCCGAAGCCCTTTTTTCCCGAGGACATGGGCAACGCTCCAGATCGAGCGGGGATCCATTTGTCGATGTGACGCGGGAGTGGTGGGAGCGTTTCGCCGGAACCCAAAACTGGAAATGCGCAGCCGAACTCGGCAAGATTTGCGCGGAAAAACGCCCCGACCTGGCCTATGGCTGGGAGAACTGGGCATGGAGTTTGTACAAGCAAGGAAAGACGCGCGAAGCGTACAATCTATTGGGGCCCTTGCTGAAGGGCTTGAAGCTGGCGGGACCGCCCAGCGGTCGTGCTGCCTTTTGCCTCGCATGCTTTTGTGGAGAACTCGGCAAAGTGAAGGAGGGCACGCGCTGGTTGCGTCTGGCTTACACGCTTGCCGCGGATCGAGACGCATTTCGTGTTCATTCGGTCCTGGAGCCTGCTCTTCGCGAGATCTGGCCCGGAATTTCCGAACTGAACGAAAACG
>DASYTB010000338.1:0-10579 GCA_036002705.1 Verrucomicrobiia bacterium | reverse complement strand
CGGGCTACTACCGTGAAAGGGTAGTGTCCTAACCGCTAGACCATAGGGTCGAAAGACGCGGAAATATAGGCGCGAAAGTTCAAAAGTCACGCGGAATCTCGCAGCTCCTTTTGCGCGACGACTTCCGCCTCGGGTTCGGCTGAAGCCGCCCCCGATTTTCGCGGCAAAGTGAAGGTGAAGGTGGCGCCCGAGTTTGGCACAGCCGTCCCGCTCACGCAGCCTCCGTGCGCCTCCACCAACCGTTTCACAAAAGCGAGGCCAACGCCATTTCCCGGATAATCAGCCCCGTGAAACCTTTGGAAAACCTGAAAAAGCCGTTTCACGTTTTTCGGGTCGAACCCGTCGCCGTCGTCTCGAACGGTAAAGATCACGGCGCCAGGCTCCCCGCGCGCACTAATTTCAACATGCGGCGCGGGTTTCCTGCGGCTGAACTTAATCGCGTTCGACACCAATTCGCGAAAAATCTGCCGCAACTGGGCAGGATCCGCGTAAACCTCAGGCAGCTCGTTTTGCTGGATCGAAACATTTCCTCGGAACTCGGCGCTGAGATCGTCGATCGCTTCCTTGCAAATGGTATTCGCATCCACCACGCTTCGGTTCGGAGGATTTTTCGTCGCGCGATAGAGCCTGAGTAGATCTTCGATTAAGTTCCCGAGTTGCTGTGCGTTGGAAATGATGTGGCGGAGAAACCGGGACGCTTCAGGGTTCAGTTGACTGGAAAAATCATCCAGCAAAATCTTGGAAAAGCCTTCGATGGCGCGCAAAGGCGCCCGAAGATCGTGCGACACCGAGTAGGCGAAACCTTGCATTTCCTCGCGCGCCTGCTCCAAAGCCTTTCGGTAGAGCGCCACTTCCGCTTCAAGTTGAGAAATGGCCGCACTCTCGGTTAAACCGGACGCCGGGAGGGCTCGCTCCTTCTTCGCTTGTGAATCTTCTGCGCTTCTCGAGCGCTTCTCAATGGACATGGCCGGGACTCTGTTCATCCTCCGCTGGTGCAGAATAGCGGGACTTGATGATAAGGACAAGACCCGCAACCGAGTGGAGGAGTGGAGCGAGCGGGACCGCCACAACAGGTTGAAATCGGCCGATTTGCGGATTCGATTTCCTAAAGCAAATTGGCCGCAATCTCCGCCAATTCCGAGCGCTCGCCCTTTTGCAGTTCAACGTGGGCCGCGATCGCCTGGTCCCGGAATTTACTGACGACGTAGTTGAATCCGTTGGAGGAGGAATCGACATAAGGATTGTCGATTTGATATGGGTCGCCCGTAAAAATGATTTTTGTGCCTTCCCCAACGCGCGTCACGATGGTCTTAACCTCAAGAGGCGTCAGGTTTTGGGCCTCGTCGATGACCATATACTGGCCGGCGATGCTGCGGCCCCGAATATAACTAAGCGCTTCGACCACGACCAACCCCGAACGAATCAGGTCGTTACTCCGGCGATGCTCATGACCCATATTCAGATCCCCGAGAAGCTCGAGAGCATCGTGAATCGGCTGCATCCACGGCGTGAGCTTTTCCTCCAGCGTGCCGGGAAGAAACCCGAGCTCGCGGCCCATCGCCACTGTGGGACGCGCCACGACCAAACGGCGAAATTCTCGATCCAGAACCGTCTTTTTTAAGCCAGCCGCCATGGCTATCAGGGTTTTGCCGGTTCCCGCTTTGCCCATCAGCGTGACCAGTTTGATGCGATCATCCAGCAAAGCATCAAATGCGAAATGCTGCTCGCGATTGCGCGGTTTAATGCCCCAAACCCCTTCCCGACTGTCAATGATCGGGATGAGCTTTTTTCCCGTGGCATCGACTTTGGTCAGCGCGGTGCGTTTCGAGTTCGTTTCGTCCGTCAGCGTGCAATATTCATTGGGATAATTCACACGCCCATTGCTGATCTCCAACTCGCCGTTTGCGCGAAAAGCGGTCATTTTCTCTTGCGAGACCGTCTTTTCGCACAACCCGCTATAAAGGTCCTTCAACAGAACCCGGTCTGTCTCGTAATCTTCCGCGGCGAGACCAAGCGCATCGGCCTTAATCCGCAGATTAATATCCTTTGTGACCAGAATCGTAGGTATTTCTTTGTTCTGGTTTTTAACCGACAGCGCAAGCGAAACGATCCGGCTATCCACCGAGCTGCCGTAAGGCGTCGGGGAGCTATTGATCTGATCCTTAAAGATGATTTGCAGCCGCCCGCCGTTGGGCAAATTCACCCCGTCGCTCAGGTGACCCTGGGCGCGAAAACCATCGAGCATGCGCGAAACGGTGCGGGCGTTCTGGCCCAGTTCGGAGGATTCGCGTTTGAAACGGTCTATTTCTTCAAGAACTTCAATCGGTATGATGACAGAATTATCCTGGAAATTAAGGAGGGAGTTGGGGTCGTGGAGAAGGACGTTCGTATCAAGTATGTAATTTTTCACGTGCGGACTGATTCACTTTGATTTTGGCCATGCGCTCGGACCACGCCGCAAGCCTTTTGTGCGGCCCTGGCAGGGCGTAATGGCCTGAATAGAGGAAGTTCCCTAGCATCCCAAAAAGATTGAAATCAACGAAGCGCGGCTTCTCATCGAGAAGAAAATCGCGCGTGAGCAGCATCTCTTCACACGGCACCAGCTTCCGTTCCAATTCCTGCCGAAGCATGGGCTGCTGTTCGCGCCATTGACCGAAACAGCCACGCCCAAATTTACGTTCCTTGTGCCGCAGAAAAGGCATGCGATCCTTGGGCGGGACCATCTCCTCCCAATAAATATCGTTCAGCCGGAAACCAAGACCCTCCACTTGGTCCTCGAAATACCGCCAGAGAACATCCTGCAACCCCTCCCATTTCTTGGGAAAAAGATCCAGGCCGAGCTTTTGCTCGATGTATTTCGCGATCACCTGCGAATCGGCGTCCGTTTCGAAAAGCACTTCGCGCCCGTCGCGCAGGATCGGTACTTGGTAATACCGCTGTCTGGTCAACTTCCAGACCAGCGAACGATCAACGCTGGAGATGTTGATGATTTTGAATTTCTGGCCCGAGTATTCGAGGATGCGACGCTGAACAATGCAGAATGGACTCCACGGAAATTGTATCAGTTCCAGCATTTATCGACTATCGACCGGAGCATAGTAGTCGCCGTTTTCACCGTGACAAGAAGGAATCATCGAATCGGAAAAACTTTTTTCCAATTTCCCACAAAATCGTTACGCCGATGTCACAGAGAAGGAGAAACTCTGGCGCGAAAGGGAACTTGGAGAGAGAGCCACCTTCATCGTAGAATTCCCCACGGCTTGGATCTTCAGCGTCATATTGAAGCCGTCCTGCAACTGACTTGGATCGCTGCCGCGGTGGTTTGGATCGCCGGGTGCCTGACCGCAAAGCGCGCCTCCCGATCAGAAGCTCGGCGAACGCGAATTTTTCATTTGGCCTTGATCACAATCGCGTTTGCGCTCCTTTTTTCCAGCCGCCTGCGCGTGGGCGTGCTCGCGATTCAGGTGGTTCCCGATGCGGACTGGACGCGTTATCTGGGCCTCGTCCTCACAGTCGCGGGAGTGCTCTTCGCCATCTGGGGGCGAGCTTCACTGGGACGAAACTGGAGCGGAGTGGTGAGCATCAAACAGGAACATCACCTGGTCCAACACGGGCCTTACGCAATCGTTCGCCACCCGATCTATTCCGGGTTTCTCCTCGCCATGCTCGGGACCGCGCTCGCGGATGGTCAAACCGGCTGCCTGATCGCGGTGGCGCTCGCATTCCTCGCGTGGTGGCTGAAATCCCGAACCGAAGAGGAGTTTTTGGCGGCGCAGTTCGGCGATGCCTACACCAACTACCAGGCGAGAGTTCGCGCGCTGATTCCTTTCGTGTTCTGAAGGAAAGCCCAACCGCGCCAACTAAACCGGCGATCCTCGAGTTCGGCCCCTATTCTCGAAGCACAGCTCTACTTCGATTTTACCTGCAAAGTGGAGATCACCTTATCGCACCCATCCGTGGCCAGCGCCAGGTCCATTGCTCTTTTGATGTCATCGTGATTCGGAACAGTCCCGGAAAGAGTGACCACACCATCCGTCGTGCTCACCGAGATGCTCAGCGCCGAGAGGGACGAGTCCGCCACCAGTTTGGCTTTGATCGCCCCAGTGACGCGCGCGTCCGCCGTGGCGTCGGCCATCTTGCCGCCTAACTTTTCCGCCTTTTCGCGGACCACCCGCCCGGTGCGCGCCAGCTCTTCCTTCAGGTCTTCCGTATTGAAGTTCAGATCGTGCAATTTATCGCGCGCCGCGTTCGCCGCCTGGCTGGCACTGCGAGAGACACTCTCTCCCACCTGCCGCACCTGCTCTCGTCCCTTTTGTCCGCTGAAATACCACCAGCCGGCAAACCCGAGCGCTACAATAATTAAAATCCCCAGAAATCGCATGGCCTCATTCTAACTCAGTTCGGAATCACGAAGCAACCCGGGCCAGATTCAATGTAGAAACAGGCTCCAGCGCGCTTCCCTCGCGGATCAGCCGCGTGCCGGAAGCTTTTTGGAGTCTCTCTTCGGCATTACGAACGTGACCCTTCCAATCGAGCCGGTAGCCGGTTCCGACATCCTCAATGGAAATACAGTCGTTTAGCCCGTTTAGCACCTCGAGCACGTCGCGAGCGGTCATCGGCTTCAGCAGAAAGGTCTTTGCGCCGAGCTGGTACCCTTCGCGGACAGACTTGACATCCTTCAAGCCCGACATCATGACCACGGCGCAGTGCCTCGCATAGAGCGATCTTTGCAGGTAACTGAGCACATCCAGGCCAGTCATGGGCGCCATGATTAAATCCAGAAAAATTAAAGCGGGTTCGGGCCGTTCGCAAGGGCCGACTTGCCGCGTTGCCTCGACGTGGGAGATGAATTCATTAGCATTGTGAAAGAGCGAAATCGGATTCAAAAGCTTGCACTGCGCAAGAACGTGCTGTGCAAGAATGAGATCCTCCCTGGAATCATCTACGATCAGCAATTGAAGCATAAATTCAACGATCAGGCCACCTACACTTGGAGCGAGTATAGCGGCTGCGCAAGGGAGAACAACCAGCGCCGTTTCATCGGATTATTGCTGAAGAGCATGCCAGTGAAAGCACTATATCCGCGAATCCGCGGATATAGTGGAAAAATTGGAGAATGAAAATGACCGTGAAGCGCTTAACTGATGGCTATTTGATGGAAGCCCGGGTGAGCAAGCGTTACGAGGTTTCGCGCAATTGCAAGCGACTCATAATCAATATCTTTCCTTTGACTCCCTTATTTGGCGGTCACTTGACTGACTCCGCCAAACCGCTCGAGCGCCAGCGAAACCACGTTTTTTCAGGGCTTTTCGCCAACCGGTTAATTGACTGGAAGCCTCTTTTGTTATGTCGCGACCAAATTCTAATGCGTACGAACTGAGCGCGACCGAAAAGCGCGACCTGATCAAGCTCATTGAGCAGGGCAAGCCGCTGCCGGAGAAAGACCGCTTTATTCTGTTCGAGGATAAACGGGAGGTGGAACTGGTGTGGAATGGGAAGACACGCGAAGTGTGCACTGCGATTCTGCCGTTCCAAACGCTCGAGCACATCGATGAGCCTCGCAAGGAAGCGCGAGATGGGGAGGAACTGGGCCTCGATACCGGAGGTCGAGGGATGGGCGAACAAACACATAGCTCTCCCCACTTGTCTGGCATAAGGACGGCATTCCTTCCGATTCCGTTTTTTTTCTTTTTCCAATGGATGAATTCGGTTACGCGTAAATGATCGCACGTATGAATCGCCGGGAATTCCTTTTTCAAACTGCCGCCGCGACAAGTGGTCTCGCTTGTCTGAACCGAGTCCGCGTTTTCGCCGAGAGCACGGGCGTCACGTGGCCGATCGGCTGTTTCAACCGCGCCTGGTCCAAATGGGGCATCGACGCCGCGCTCGATGGAATTAAAGGCGCGGGTTACACCCTGGCCGGCTTGCTGACGCGGACCAAGGCCGACCCATTCGTTGGTTCCGATTCCACGCCAGAATATCTCCAGGCGCTCAAGACCAAAATCGCCGCGCGCAACCTCAAGGCGAACCTCGGCACGATCTACGCCCGAACAAACCTCCCCTACGCCGACGCGGTTCGCGACCTCCATCGCCAAATCGATAACGCGAAAACCCTCGAACTTGAATACCTGATGAATTTCGGCGTCGATCGCCCCGAAGAATACGAGGCTTATTACAAGCTGATGGCGGATGCCTCCGCTTACGCCCAGGAGCGCGCGCTCAAGGTTGTCCTCAAGCCCCACGGAGGAGGAAGCGGCGCATCCGAGGAAATTCTGCGCTGCATCAAAAAGATCAATCACCCAAACTTCAGCATCTGGTACGATGCCGGAAATATCATTTACTATACCGGAAAAGATCCAGTCACCGAGCTCGATCCGATTGCCCAGTACGTGACTGGGTTTTGCGCCAAGGATTGCGCCCAACCAAAGGGCGAGGTCATGGTCCAGCTCGGCACAGGGAAAGTTGATTTTAAACGCGTGTTCTCCCGCCTCAAAACCGCCGGGTTCCATGGCCCCATCATGCTCGAAGGAAGCAATCCCGGAAAATCACCAGACGAAGCCACCGCCAATGCCAAAGCCAATCGCGAATTTCTCGAGCGGATTTTGGCTTCACTGTAAAAACGTAGCGGACGACGTGAGGAGTCTCTGGTTAATTGCCTCGCGAGGTGGGGACCAGGATTATCTCCACCGCATCTCCAAAATTCAGCCGTTTTCCACGCTTCAAGGGTTGAATAAGACGTTCGGTGCAGGCATTTTCATTTTGACGGAAGCCGCGCGGTCATGTGCCGCGGAGCAGACGAAAGTGAGCGCCATGAGATTTTGGCCGTTAATTTGCAGCGTCCTTTTGATGCAATCGGGATTTGCCCAAACGAATACCGGGTCGAAGTTTTTCCCCTATCCCTGGACCATTGACACACTCTCCAACGGCTTGAGCGTGGTTACAGTCCCCACCGAGCACAAGAACCTGGTCGCGCTCTACTTCATCGTGCGCACCGGTTCCCGGAACGAAGTGGAAAAGGGCAAGAGCGGATTCGCGCATTTTTTTGAACACATGATGTTCCGCGGCAGCGACCATTTCACCGCTGAACAGAGGGAAGCCGTCATGAAAAAAGCAGGTGCCGAGAATAATGCTTACACAGCGGATGATCGCACCGTTTTTCACGCCCTCTTTTCCGCGAAAGATTTGGACAAAATCATGGAGATCGAGGCGGACCGTTTTGAGTATCTAAAATACTCGGAGGCGGACTATAAAACCGAAGCGCTGGCTGTTTTGGGCGAATATAATAAAAACAGCGCGGACCCCGCCGAGAGACTCTTCGAGGCGCTGCGGGATCGGGCTTTCAGCACACATACCTATAAGCACACCACGATGGGCTTTATCCAGGATATCAAGGACATGCCCAACCAGTTCGAATACAGCCGTCGCTTCTACAAAAGATACTACCGTCCGGAATACACGACGGTGCTGCTGGTCGGTGATATCCGGCGTGACCGTGCCCTCGATCTGACCAAAAAGTATCTCGAAGATTGGGAACGTGGCGGCTACAAACCCGACGTAACTGCCGAGCCTCCGCAAAAGCAGATGAATTCCGCGTCGGTGGATTGGCCTTCTCCGACGCTTCCTTACGTGGTTGTCGCCTATCACGGTCCCGCTTTTTCCGAGCGGAAGAAGGACAAAGCATCCCTCGATTTTGTCGTGCCGATTGGTTTCGGGGAAAACTCAGAGTTGTATCAGAAGCTCGTTTTAAAAGAGCAGAAGGTCGACATGCTGGAACCCGTCTTCGAGGATCACGTCGATCCGGAGCTCTTTGCGGTCATGGCGCGCGTCAAAGAGGACAAAGATGTAAACTACGTGCGGGATGAGATCATCAAAACGTTCGAACGATTCGCTAAAGAGCCCGTCACCCAGGAGAAGCTGGATGAAACCCGGTCGCATATTCGCTATTCCACGGCCCTCACCTGGACCAGCGCGAATTCAATCGCCGGCTTCCTTGCTCCTTACGTCAGTCTCGGTGGTTCGCCCCAAGCCGTGGATCGCCTCTTTGCCCTCTATCAGCAGGTCACGCCGAAGGATATTGAGGAGAACGCCCGGCGCTATTTTGTCCCCGAGAATAGCACGGTCGTGACGCTCGCCACGAAAGCGAAGGAGAAAAGCAAATGAAACCTTTTGCCCGCCACGCGCTAGTGATTCTATTTTGCTCTCTCATGGCTGTGCGCGCCCAGGAAACCAACCAGACGCGGCTCCTCCCGCAACCCTCGAGCTCGCCCCTGGTCACATTCCGGATTTTGTTTAACACCGGCGCAGCTTACGACCCGGTCGGCAAGGAAGGCGTGGCTTCGCTAACGGCGGCGATGCTGGCGGACGGAGGCACGCAGAAACTTCCCTACGATGAAATCATTAAGCGAATGTATCCATGGGCCACTTCCTTCGACTGGCAAGTGGACAAGGAAATGTCGGTCCTCTCCGGCACAACGCACATCGATAATCTGGCGAAGTATTACGGGCTGGTTCGCGACATGATCCTTACGCCCGGTTTTCGCGACGAGGATTTTCAACGATTGAAAACCGATGCGGTCAATTATCTGAAAGTGTCCTTGCGCGAAGGCAATGACGAGGAGCTTGGGAAAGAGGAGCTCTACAATCTTATCTATAAGAACCACCCCTACGGCCACGAAAATATGGGTAGCATCACCGCCCTGGAGCGGATCACCTTGGATGATGTGAAGGAGTTTTATCGCTCCAATTACACGCGCGCAAAGTTGGTGGCTGGGATAGCCGGCGGTTTTTCGGCGGATTTTCCCAGGCAAATCCAGAATGATTTCGCCGTCCTCCCCACGGGCAAAAAGGTCGCGGAAAAATTTGATGAACCGGAACTTGAACCGGGAATGCGGATTGAGATTATCCAGCGCGACACCCGTTCCACCGCCGCATCGATGGGTTTTCCCGTCGATGTCACGCGAGCCGATAAGGATTACGCCGCTCTCAAGCTGGTCGAGTCGTACTTCGGACAGCATCGATCGAGCACCAGCCACTTGTACCAGCGCCTCCGAGAATTGCGCGGGCTGAACTACGGCGACTATGCCTACATTGAATATTTTCCGCGCGGCATGTTCCAGTTCCAACCGGACCCAAATCTTGCCCGCCAGCAGGAGATCTTTCAGATCTGGATCAGGCCAGTGCCGCCCGAGCAGGCGGTGTTTGCCTTCCGCGCGGCGCTCTACGAGTACGACAAACTCGTGAGCGACGGGCTCACGGAGGAGTCCTTCCAGAGCACGCGCGAATTCCTGACGAAGTTCGTTGACGTCCTGGTGGAAACCCAAAGCGCGGCTCTCGGTTATGCGCTGGATAGCCGATTCTATGGCATTCCCCAATACGCTAAGTACCTCAAATCGGAATTGGCAAAGTTGACTGTGGAGAAGGTCAATGAAGCGATCAAGCATCACCTCAAATCCAACAAGATGCGCGTCGTTATGGTGACCAGAGACCCCGAGTCTCTAAAAGACGGAATCACAAACGGCAAACCTTCCCCGATTACCTACAACTCACCGAAGCCCGAGGCGATCCTCGCTGAAGACAAAATCATTGAAGCTTACTCTATCCCTACCAAGCCGGAGTGGGTCAGCATCGTCCCCGTCGAAAACGTCTTCAAATAGACGCGGGCTCTCCCGCTATGGCCTCGCCTCAATTAACCGAAACAATGGCGGGTTCGGTGCCACCTCGTTGGACCTGTTTAGCCCGGTGGCGCCGCAGTGTGCCGTTGCGAAGGCTCGCTTCGAACAGATCACGATTTATGGCCTGGGCTGCGGCTGCGCCATCCCCCGCTGCGATAATCATTTGGCAGTTGGCTGGGGTAATGCAGCCGGCGGCGTAGAGACCCGGGATATTGGTGCGCTGGCACAGATCGATACAAATCTGGCCATCCTCGTCCAGTTTCGCGCCCAATTGGCGGGCGAGGTGATTATGGAAAACGTCACCGCGGGTTGTGAAGAGATAGTCCGCGCGAATTTTCATGCCGCTGGCCAGTGTAAGACGCTTCAGAGCGCCGCATTCGTGGTCGATCTTCATGATCTTGTCCACGTACATTGGGACCTGGTATTCGCGGATCCAGTTTTCATGCTCTTGATCCCAATGCGGGACCCCGCCGTTGGTGAGAAGAATGACGTTTTCCGTGAAAGTCATAATCCCGAGCGCATACTCGACCGCTTCGTTGTTATGCCCCGCGATGACCACGCGTTTGCCTTTCACCCGGTACCCATCGCAATCCTTGCAAAAGAACATGCTGTGGCCAATGCACTCGTTTACCGAGGGGATCTTCGGCGGCAAATGATAAACGCCTGTGGCCAGCAGAAGACAACGGCAGTCAAATTCGTTGCGCTTGGCCCGCAGTCGGAACACTTCGCCTTCCTTCCAAATCCGGTCGATCTCCTCCCGCAGAAACTCCGCGCCATACCTTTCGGCCTGCTTTCGCCCGCGCCGGAGCAAGTCCTGCCCGTCTATGGCCCGCGGAAAACCAAGATAATTCTGAACTTTCGGTTCCCAGATCGCCAAAGATTCCCCCGCATCGATGACAAGCACGTCG
>DASYTB010000337.1:0-3286 GCA_036002705.1 Verrucomicrobiia bacterium | reverse complement strand
TGAAGTGAACGCCGCAGAACACGATCACTTCCGCGCTCGTTTTCGCCGCCTGTTGCGAAAGGCCAAGAGAATCGCCCACGTAATCGGCGACATCCTGGATTTCGGGCACCTGGTAATTGTGAGCGAGTATGACGGCGTTGAGCTTCTTTTTGAGATCGAGAATTTCCTTTGAAAGCGTATCGAGCCGCTCGGGTGGTTTGCCCGCACGGGTGGGGAAGCGATCAATCGCCGCGCTCGGGATTTCCGCAATATCAACCATACTCGAACCTATCGGTTTGGGCATTGAGCGTCAACGAGTCGATCGAATCCGTCGAGGCCGGAGGCGATGTCGTGCGGCGAGAAGCAAGTCCCTCGATGTTGTGAATGAAAATGTTGACTGGGTTTTGACGAGAATCGTTCGGAGTTGTTCTCGCGGAGGATGTTGCACTGGAAAACCGGGAAAAAGCTTTGTGTATGGATACACAAAGCTGCGTGGATGAGACCCGGCAGAGTTTTTTGCGCTTGGAGATACGTATTGAATTCAAGGGGGTTTTTTGGTGTGGGCGGTCTGAAACAAACTTCCGCTCCAGTGCCCTCGCGCTCTTTGCGATTTTGAGGCTCTCTGCTGACTACAGCGACTTCCAATTCTGGAACCGGTAATGGTCCCACATCCAGACGAAGTCTGGATTTTTGGAGTTGCCGCCGGGCCAGTTGAAGCTTGCTTTGCCCGCGCCATTGTCCTTGGCTGCTTTGATCGTCTGCGCATCACGCCAGGTGCGGCCTTCGGCATGACCATCGGCCATGGAGAAGGTGCTCCAATTGCCGTGAAAGATCGCGAAACCATCCACCCAGGTGTCGCGCTGCATTACCCATGTGCCGAGATTCTCGTTGCGGGGATCGCTCTCCTCGATGAAGACCGAAGCATTCGAAGGGATATCAATGTCGCCGATTTTAATGTACGGGATCTGTCCAGCCACGGACTGCCACTCGCCGCCATTCATTCCGTCCGCTTTGGAGTAACTGCCGAACGCCCAGCCCTGACTTCGCTTGAGATTGCGGGTGCGCAAATCGCCTGGGCAGTGATACGTATTGAGCGCGCCAATGTATTTGTTAATGGGCGCGTTGCTCATCCCGTTCGCCACGCGCCGCATTGCTTCGTCTTCAGAAATTCCCGAGGTGACAGCGGGCACCGGGCCTTTCCAAAAACCGCCAATGGAATAGTCCGCATCGGTGCCCGGCATCCGACCAGGGCCTGTCGCGCTCGCCAAGCTGCCCATCATTTTGTCGCCATTGTCGGTGGCGTACATATTGAACGCGAGGCCCAATTGCTTTTGATTATTTACGCAGATGATGCCGGTCGCTTTCAATTTCGCTTTGGCGAGGGCCGGGAGGAGCATGCTCGCAAGGATCGCGATGATCGCCACGACCACGAGCAATTCAATCAAAGTAAAGGCATCGGAATGTTTGAGCTGGCGCGTTGAGGTCATAGTTTTTCGGATTGGCTGATCGTAGCTAAAGTGCGGAAACCTGCAACCGAGCTTTCCGGCGCACAGGTCCCCGCCGCCGGTGCGGGCGCCGACGCCCAATGCCACCAGGATTTTGGCGCCGTCGTTGCCGCAAATCCAGCCCGGAGGGTGAAAGAAAATAAGCCGATCACGTCGGGCGCGGAAAGCAATTCTCCGTCGTCCCTGGCGGGACTCGGTTTTTATGTCATCCACACAACCCACCGATAAATCGGGGGGCTATTATCTTTCGCGCTCCGGGCTGTGTTTATAATGACGGCGTCAAATCCTAGCAGCCTTGGGCGCGGACGCACGCACTACCACCTTTCGTTTGGGCCTCGGCTCTGGCCATCCCGCTAACGTCACCGTATTTACTCCGCGGACCACTTAGAAAGGAAAGCCAATGGAGAATTGGATGGTGCCATCGGGGTCCTGCGGACGCGGATTGAGGTTGTGGCCGTATTCGAGGCGGACGGGGCCAATCATGGTGTTCCAGCGCAGGCCGATGCCAACGGAATAAAGCTCTTCGTTGAAAGGGTAGTCACGGATGCGGCGCGCCTGGCCGAGCGCATCGATGAAAGTCACGATCGACCATGCTCTCGTCAGGCCCTGCTCGAATTCGAAGTTCGCGAGCATGTAGCTTTCCGAGCCGACGAGCACGCCGTTTTCATCGCGAGCGGCGGCTTCGCCAAACTGGTAGCCGCGGATGGAGCTATCGCCCCCCGGGAAAAAACGTTTGTTAAAAGGCAGGTCAGTCGCGGTATCGCCCGGCGTGGTGACAAATCCATGCGAGAAGCCGAAATGCACCCATTGCAATTCGGAGATCGGATGATGATACGCGAAACTGGTTTCCATCCGCTGGTAATTGGCGTCGCCGAAAAGTGACGGAGACGCGAGTTCAAGATCCGCAAATATTTTATACCCTTTGCGCGGGGTGAGCGGATTGTCCTCGCGGGTATGCTTTAGATCCAAAATGAAGCTGCCGACGGTCGCTTCCTGCAAGCCATACTCGGGCGGTGGAGTGAAGTCCTGTTGAAGCGCGCTGAGGACCTGATAGTTGTAGCGGACGCTCAGGTCGGTCGCGATTTCGCGGAAGTGGCGGGCCACGCCCGCGCCACCGCCGAATTCGCGACGTTCGAAGGAGATTTCCTTGCGTAACAATCCGGAGCCGTTGAGAAAAGCATCGAAATCCTCGCCCAGCAATTCAGGCATGGTGTAGGTGTAATCCGCCGCGGATGATTTGAAGGACTGAACCGCCTTCAGCCGTTGATAGTGGGCCAACCCCCAGACATTAAACTGCTCCAATTCAAAGCCGCCGCGCAGTTTTTCGTAACTTCCGAATCCGGCCAGCAGGCTGAAGTTGATCACCTTGCCCTCCTTTACATCGTACTCCACGTCGCGCGTGGTTTCATCGACATGGTCGTACCTCAGCTCAACTCGATCGAAGACACCGAGGCGCGCGAGGCGATATCTCCCCTGCTCTGCCGTTACCGGATTCAGCAAATCATCCGCCTCAATTTTCACCCGCCGCCGCATCATCGATTCGCTCGTCTTTTTTTCACCGAGAAAAACGACCTGTCCCACGTGAAACTGCGGTCCGGGATATATGTTTGCCTGGAGATCGAGGTAATTGGTCGGTCCCTGGAGCTCGCGCGAAAGCTGGCTGATCTGGATGCGCACATCGGCATGGCCGGTCTGGTACTGCTCCTTTTTCAGCGCCTGGAGCAGGTCTTCCTGCCACATGCGCGAGTAGATCACGTTGGTCTGAATCAATTGCACTTGCGGCGCGCTGTTGGTTTCCGCCG
>DASYTB010000336.1:0-6173 GCA_036002705.1 Verrucomicrobiia bacterium | reverse complement strand
TCGAGCACGAGATCTCCGCACGAACCGATGAAGTCGATTTCCGAGTCACCGCGCGGAATGACGGCGATACTTTCGCCGATGTCCAATGGTTCCAGCCCTGTCTCCGCGTGGACCGCTTCACCGGATTAAAACAGACCAACTACATCGAAAAATCCTTTATCTTCACCGCGGACGGCCTCCGCACGCTCGATAAACTCCCGCGCGCCGAAGAAGCCATTTACCACGGCGGCCAGGTTTATGTGCCGAAAGGAATTCCCGTCGAGGACGTAAACCCCAGGCCCATCAGCAGCGCCCAGCCGCTGAACGGGTTGATCGGCTGCTTTTCCCAGGACGGCTTAAAACTCCTCGCCACCGCCTGGGAGCCAAGCCAGGAACTCTTCCAGGGCGTCATCGTGTGCCTCCACAACGATCCCCGCGTGGGCGGCCTCAAGCCGGGCGAAACGAAAAAGATGCACGGCAAGCTCTACATCCTCCCCAACGATCCCAAAATCCTCATGCGTCGTTACCGTCAGGATTTCGGTGAATAGTTTCGCGGAGACGATATAATGAAGGCCAAAGTAATTAGATAGGGTGTTAACCCGGCTTAATGAACGATACGCATCTCCGTAGCGAAGAATTATTCACGGAAGCGTTGCGAGCTGTCACGATTGCCCGGCGGCCAACGACCGGCGTATTTGGCAAACGCTTGCGGCAGTGACGAACAGCTTCGCGGTCGCGTTGAAGCCCTGTTGCGGGCGAACGATCAGGCAGAAGACTTTTTGGAAGTGTCTTCGCAACGTCGTGAAATTAGTTCGAGCGGCATTGTTGGCGAAAAGCCTGGCGATCGGATAGGCCGCTATAAGCTTTGCAACAAATGGCGAAGGGGCGTGGCGTCGTGTTTATTGAGGAACAATAAAAAACCCTGCTTACCTCCGGTCTATCCAAACCTTTCGCCGGATGTTGCCCTTCATCGAACATGGATAGCCAAATAGGTTGCTTCGGGCTAAACACACCACCCTGATTTAACCGGCTATGGCGTGTCGCACACGTGACGTATGTGACCGACATTGTCGGCCAAATCGCGGTTGATATGTTCATGTAGGTTCGCCTTGAATGCTAGGAGTTAATACGGAGGGAATGGTTACGTCGATAATTTTCGAAAGAAGTTTGTTAAGTCGCGACGCGAATTACGACTCGATGGCCGGGTAGCAAGCAGGCCTTGCAATTTCTACCGAAGGGCGTATTACCTCGGTCTCCTTGAACTTACCAGGGAAGCAACGGCTAACAAACGCGCTCTGCACTGAATGTGGTTTGTGTTGCGACGGCTCTTTGTTTGCCGATGTGGAACTCGCTGGCGGTGAAATCTCTGGACTGGAATTTCTGGGCTTGGATGTGGAGGAGGCCGACGATGATGTCCCTGGTCTGTTGTTGCGACCCTGCCGGGCCTTGAGGGGAAAACAATGCAGTATTTATGCACATCGGCCGAATTGCTGCCGGACATTTGAGTGCCGATTGCTTCAACAGGTCGAGCGAGGCGCAGTTCCAATTGGCCAAGCGAAAGAAATAATTGCCAAAACGTTGAGTCAGATTGAAATGCTCAAAGCATTGATCCGCCGGCTCGCGGGAAAGGAAGATGACGAACGGCTTCCATTGAAGGAGCGGTTTCTCGAGGCACTGGCGTTCTCCGAGGATTCATCCGCCGTCGGATCGGAAATTCATGAGACACGGGTGCATCTGGAAAAGGCGATGAGCTCGGTTGAGAATCTGATCCATCAAGCGTTCCTTGGTGACTGAGGACGTGGTCCCTCCATCGGCTCGAGTTTGGTACGTTCGCCCTCTGCACTCCGGTAAAGCTGCCGTTTTGCAATCCAGCTTCGCGAATCACGCTGTCGTCAAAGATATCGGCCGCGAATTTCACGGAGTGGACGCAGTCAAAAACCGGGCGGCTCAAGAAAATCTCCGCTGCAAATGTTAGCCTGGAAGTCGTGCGCTCCGCCGAGCGCGCTGCCGAGCTCATCGTGATCCTCAGGTTGACGGCACGTTTGACCGGACCGGCCTGCCAATTCCGCTGGTGATCGATCATTGTTTCACTCTTACCGGGTAACAAAATCGCAACGTTGACCTGTCGGTTAACGAATTCCTGAAATCAGACACGAAACAGTGAACCGAATTCGAACAAAATGAGAGCGAATACTATTTTTGTGAGATCAGGTAGGCGAGCAGATCACGAAGTTCTTCGGCTGTTTGGATGAGGCCCTCCGGCATCGGGGAGCGTTCCTGAATCTCTCGATGGTCAATTTCGGTCTTCTTCACCGCGCGACGCAGTCCGGAAGGCAACAGAAAATCAAGTTGCTCGGCGGTTTCTCCGACCACCAGGCCGGCAAGCTCCTCTTCCGTTTTTAGCCGGACGAATGTCCAACGGAACATCGGGGCGACCGTCTTGTTCGGAATGATGATCGACTCGGCCAGGTAGGCCGCATTGAAACGGCTTCCCACATTGAGAAGGCTCGGGCCGCCTCCGCCTTGGCCATTCGGCTGAATCTGATGGCACACAACGCAGCCACGTGTCACGAAAAGATCTTTTCCTTTCTTCGCGTCACCACGACGCGCTTCGACCTCCCAATCCAATCCGCGTAACTCGACGGGCCATTCTGTGGCCTCCGCCGCGCGAGCACGAGCAATAGGAGCGTTCGCCACGCCGGCCGATCTAATGCCGAGGCGCTCCGCGGCCTTTGCATCGACGCGCGGATCCTTCAACAAACGAAGAAAAAAAGCGGCCTCGCGAGCCACACCGGCGTCCGCATCGTCGAGCCGCCGCGCCAGAAGATCGAACGTCTTTTCTTCCTTGGGCGTGTGCGGGCGCCCAGACCAGGCTTCAGCAATCGTGAAAACGCCGACTCGCGACTTCAAAGCAAGATTCTCGGTGCCACCATCGTACTGGACCTTCGACTTGAAGCCGTTCGTGTTCAGCGGGAAATCGGGCGAGAGCGTCCCCGTCGCCGGAGGCACCGTCATCTTGAAACCCAAACATAGCACGCCAGCCATTCGGGTCTCCGCTTTCGGCGACTCGGCCAACGATTCCAACTCGGCGAGCGACGCTTTTTCGGCCAGAAGCTGCGCGGCAGTTTGCCGGAGGAATGATTCAGGGCTCTGGGCCAGCATGGCCACGAGATCAAATGGGATGTTTTCCGAATCCTCAAAAAGGGAAGTCAGCGCGGCGTGTTTCACCGCGCTGTCCGAATCCTCCAGCGCTTTCCTCAAAACTCGGGAGACGGCGGCCGAACTGGCAAACCGTGTGAGCGCTCGCCCTGCCTGGAATCGCGTGCTCGCATTGGGCAACACGGTAAGCGCCTCGATCTCGCGAGTGGCGCCACCGGCAGCGGCCAGCCAGATCAAAGAACTCTGGAGCGGTGACCCGTCAGGCGCGGCGGTCAGGCGCTTGGTTGCTTCGTCGAACGCCACCGAACCGCGCCGGGTCAGTTCAATATGTGCCCGGCGTCGTCGGCTGGCAGAGTCAGTGCCTAATTCCTCAAACAATTTGGGCAGGGACGCTGAGACTTCCTCATACCCTTCGAACGGAGCGCCCGGCGCGTCATCCGCGCGCGTAATCATTACGATTTCGGAAGCGCAGAGCGGTGATGCTTCATTTCCAGCCATCGTCAAACTGGAAACGAAAATACGACCGCCGCGTCCGATGGCCACGCCTACAGGACGAACGTTGTTCGAACAGGAGAGCAACGGAAATTCAGCCGCCTTATAGGTGGCGCCGGATGGCTGGAGCGGATAACGCAGAAGGACACCTTTTCCCCATTCCGCCACCAACAGATTGTTCCGGAGATTTTCGGGAAAGAGTTTCTCGTCGTAGCAGGCCTGACCTGTGGGCACATAGCGCCCCAAACTCGGATTCAAAGTTTCGAGGAGGTCTGTTCGCCACGGATGTTTCTCGGGCAACCAACCGCGAGGCCAACTGTAATAAGCGTGCGACGTCAGGTGAACCAGCCGGCCGGGAACATATTCGTTTGGCAAACTTTCATGGTCGTTATCGTTCCCGAAGAGATTCCAACGAGCGTCGAACGCGAGCCCGCAACAATTTCTCAGGCCGCGCGCAATCGGCGCGAAAGCGCCGCCGTCCGGAGTAATGCGCGCCACCATCCCTACCGTGGTCACAGGCGTCGATCCGTTTCCGTGGAAGAATGTCCAGTGCCCCCAATGATCGGCGCGCTTAAAATCCCCGTAATTCACGAGATTGTCGCCCACCGAGAAATAAAGATCGCCGTCCGGCCCGAAGGCCAGTGCATGAACGCCTTGATGTTCTTCGAAGAACGGCAACATGGGCATTCCCCAAACAAGGCGTTTGGGCTTCAGGCCCGACCGCTTGTGGACGGCGCCTTCCAGGATGTAGATCGCCGTATGCGTCGCCACGTAAAGATCTTCGCCCCGGATGGCTAATCCATAGACCCACGAATCTTTTGGAAAACGGTAAAGCAGTTGCCGGGGCTGATAGGGAGTGTTGGCCGCCGCTTCAGCCGGTTCGTAAACAAAAACCCCCTCGCGCGCGCCTGCAAAGAGCCGCCCGGCGCTGTCCAGATCCAGAGCCAGAAACGACTCACTGGCATCCTTGTCGATCGAAACGAGGCGGAGCCCGTCTTGCCCAAGTCGATAATTCAAAAGTTCTGGTTGGAGGTCTGCGGCCGAGCAGAACGAAGCCGCGGCGGCAAGGATCCAAATCATCATGAGAGTAAAGCTGCAACAAAAAGGCATCATTCTATTGAGCTTTCAGGCTACGCCCGTCGCAACACCGCCAGAACAGGCCCCAGATACTCCTGCACCGCCGACGCCACGTAGCCAATACAGAACAAACGTAGCTTCTCCAGCACGCTTGGAGAGTGATGCGAAATTCGCATAACGGCAATCGCGAACGCATCCACCGGCCAAAAGCCTGGCAGATTACCCCTCGCGCCCTCACTCGCGCAATGACCGCAGGCGGCGGAGGCCAAGCGTGCCTTTGAAGCGATGATGGAAATGAAGAGAATCGACGTCGCGAAAATCGAAGCTGCGCGCTGCGGATGAAGAAGGTTCAAAGGTCAAACAGGCGTCAAAGTAAACCAAAACGTGCTCCCCTGACCGGGACTTGATTCAACACCAACTTTCCCACCGAGCCGCTCGACGGCCTTTTTTACGATTGCCAATCCTATTCCTGTCCCTGGGTAAAGTTTATCAGCGTGGACACGACCGAAGATTTCAAAAATTCGCTGAAAGTGTGCCGGCTCGATCCCGATTCCGTTGTCCGAAACAGAAATCTTCACTTTATCGCCATCGGGCTTCGCAGAAATTCGAATTTCCGGGCTCACATCACGTTTAGCAAATTTCGCCGCATTCCCGAGCAAATTGCTGAGAATTTGGGAAAGCAATGCTTCGTGAGCTTTTACGGTAGGCAATGGTTTGAGGACTTGAATCGCCGACTGTTGGAATTCGAAGTTTTTGATGGTTTCGTCAACCAGGCTTTGAAGGTCAACGGAACGCAATTCGAAAGAACCTTTGGCGACACGACTATAGGCAAGCACATCTTGAATCAGGAGGTCCAAACGATGCGCTCCTTTTTCAATCCGGCGTAGAAGGTCTTTTCCCTCGTCATCCAGTTTATGAGCATGATCCTGAAGCAGAGCCTTCGAGAATCCTTCCATGGCTCGAAGCGGTGAACGCATATCATGGGAGATGCTGTAGGAGAAAGCCTCCAACTCCCCAATTGTCTCGGTCAGCCTGGCGGTGCGTTGCATGACGATGTCTTCCAGTGATGCACGGGTCCGCTCTAACTCGATTTGAGTCTGTTTCAGATCATGGATATCGACAACGAAGACGTAGAATCCACAGACCTTCCCTTCCGTAGAAACGTCCGGAACATAGGTGATCTCGGTATGCCGAGGGCCAAGTGTTTGGTGGACGGTTAGGCATTCGAAGCGTTGGGGAATTCCCTCAAGGGCTTGACGGATGTAGGGTTCGCATTGATTCATCGACTCAGGGTCCAAGAATTCTGCGATCGGACGTCCTTCAAGATCTAAGGAACCAAACCACTCTCGATGCCGTTTGTTGGGAAGGCGATAGGTGAGATTCCTGTCCAAATACCCGATCAGCGCAGGCAGGTTATCTGTGAGGAGGCGCAGTTGCTCCTCGTTGCGGCGAACCTTGTCCCTGGC
>DASYTB010000335.1:0-3416 GCA_036002705.1 Verrucomicrobiia bacterium | reverse complement strand
AACCAGGCCGGCACATCATTGAGTTGACCAGCCTTGGTGGCGGCAAAAACCGCCAGCGCCATTATCCCCATCGTTTTTTGTCCGTCGGCAAATCCGTGAGACCAGGCCATGTAAGTGCAGCTCGCGATCTGGAGTTTGCCAAAAACCTTATTCACCAGCATCCGCCGTAACGGGCGGATGAGAAGGAAAAGAAGGCCCATGATGACAAAGCCTCCGACAAATCCGGCAATTGGAGAGGAAATCATCGGCACAACGACTTTAGGATAAATTCCATCACTGGCGATGTGTCCGTTTTGTGGGTTCGTCTTGATGACCGACCAGATAAGGACTTTAAAGGTTCCCGCGGAACCTAACGCCGCGCCCATTAGGCCCCCCAAAAGCGAATGGCTGGAACTCGTCGGCAGGCCAAAATACCAGGTGATGAGGTTCCAAATAGTCCCGGCAATCATGGCACAAAGAACCGTTGTCAGGGTTACATAATTCGTATCGACAAGCCCGGCTCCGACGGTTTTTGCGACCGCCGTCCCGCCCAGGGCCCCGACAAAATTCCAAAATGCACCCCAAATCACGGCTTGCTTGGCCGTCATTACTTTAGTTGCAACAACCGTGGCGATGGCGTTGGCTGCATCATGAAAGCCGTTCGTGAAGGTAAACACCAAAACCATTCCCAGGACGATGAGGAGAAAAATAATAAATCCCATGAGCTGTTAGCCTTTGAGCGCAATATTCGAGATTACGTTTCCCGCGTCCCGGCAGCGATCCACCACCCGCTCCAAAAGCTCATAGAGCTCTTTTAGGACAACCACAAGAAGCGGATCCGTTTTGCCAGCGTAAAGCTCCTTAAGAACGCTGAGCATCAGCTTGTCCGCCTCTCCTTCAACCTGCTGGAGACTCTCGTTTTGTTCCGCGATTTTTTCCTCTTCCGATTTGTCCCGCAGTTCCTTGAGCATTTGCACAATAATGTTGGTCGCTTGTTTCAGAAGCTTTACCTGTGGGGAAAAGTCTATGTTCTTCACCCGCGTCAAGGCCAACGCATATCTTTCCGCAAATTTCTCGGTCGTTTTCGGGATTTTATAGAGGGAATTTGAAAGCCTTTGGATATCTTCCGGCTCAAGCGCGATCACCGACACGCTCGAGAGTAATTCGCCGATTTTTGTCGTGATCTCCTTCTCTCGCCGCCGGGAGGAAATAAGTTCCTCCAGCGAGGGAGTCCCATTTCCGGGATTTGAGACGATTCGTTCGAGCGCCTCGATGCTTGTCCGGCACTGCTCCGCACTCGCTTCCAGGAGATCGAAGAACTCCTGATCTTTCCCGAAAAGTCTCTGCAGTGAAAACATTGGCGCGAGCTTACGTTCGGGCGAAAGGGCTGTCATCCGATTTTTCTTTGCGGTGAGGATCGCGCCAATCACTCCCCCTTTTTGGCAAGAATTCCTGTCACCTCTTCGACTGTTCCGGGGACATATCCGGCAGTATGATAAACAGAACGATGATCGTGCGGGAATTCAACGATACCGAACTGGTCGCGCGCAGCCTCGCCGGGGACCGCGATGCCTTCAGCCGGATTGTCTCGCGTTACCAAACCTTGATCTGCTCGCTCGCTTATAGCCGCATAGGCAATTTGGGCCAAAGCGAGGACATCGCCCAGGAAACCTTTATCGCCGCCTGGAAGCATCTCCGGCTTTTGCGGGAACCGGCCAAGCTGCGCTCCTGGCTTTGTGGCATCGTCCGAAATCGCATTCACAAAGCCCTCCGCCACGAAGGGCGGGAGCCGGTCCACAACGCCGAACCACTCGATCTGGTGCAAGAATCGACGACCGCCGGAGCGCTGCCTTCAGAAGATGCGATCAGCCACGAGGAGGAGACGATTCTTTGGAGATCGCTCGAAAAAATTCCCGAACTATACCGCGAACCTCTCGTTCTGTTCTATCGCGAGCACCAATCCATCGAAGCCGTCGCCGCGGAACTCGATCTCTCTGAGGAAGCCGTGAAACAGCGGCTTTCGCGCGGCCGAAAGCTCTTGCATCAGGAAGTCCTCGCTTTCGTCGAGAGCGCTCTGGAACGGACAAGCCCGGGGAAAGCCTTCACCATTTCGATCCTCGCGACCATTCCGATGCTCAGCACTTCGGCTAAAGCCGCGACGCTCGGGATCGTGGCAGTCAAAGGTGGTGTCGCGGCCAAGAGCGCCACCGCTCTCGGCCTCTTCAACGCCTTTCTTGCACCCGTTCTTGGTTTTGTCGGGCCGTGGCTCCAATACCGAACATTTCTCGCCGCCGCCAAAACGGACGCTGAAAGAAAAAATATTCAGACTTACTACCACCGGCTTCTTGAATTGATTTTCGCCTTTGGCGCTTTGTTGATCGGACTGATCTTTTTCGGCCGGAGGTATATCAGCGCCTACCCAGGTGTTTTTGCCGGCCTCCTGCTCGCGCTGGTCACCGCCTATGTCGCCGCCGCGGCCCGGATGGGCGCGTGGGCAAATCGAATGTTCCGGACGTTCCGTGCGGAATGCGCTGCGCCGCGTGGGAACCAACCCGTTCGAGAGGGCTGGGAATATCGCTCCAAACTTGAACTGCTCGGGCTGCCGCTTATCCATTTTCGCTTTAACCGTTTGGATGGCCGGCGAACGCCGGTCAAAGCCTGGCTTGCCGGGGGCGAGTGCGCGTTTGGCCTCCTCTTCGCTTTTGGCGGCCTGGCTGTGGCGCCTTTAAGCTTCGGCGGCATCGCCATTGGGCTGATCCCATGGGGAGGCGCCGCCCTTGGGCTTTTCGTGATCGGCGGATTTGCTTTCGGTGGCTGGGCTTTCGGCGGCATCGCCCTCGGCTGGCAGGCTTTCGGAGGCTGCGCCATCGGACTGGACGCAGCCATGGGCGGCCTGGCCATCGCGCGCGATTTCGCTCTCGGGGGCGTCGCGGAAGCCGCGGAAATGAATAACGCCCTCGCGTCCCAATTCATTAACGGAAGCCTGTTTTTCAGAAGCGCGCAAATCTTCTCCCACTACATCGCATGGCTAAATCTTCTTTGGCTTATTCCGTTCTTTAGTTGGCGGCACCTTCTCTCCTCCCGCCGCCATGCCTCGCGCGGTAGGTAATGGGGCTAACTCGCGAATATCTTATCCACTCGCTCGGCGAGATCTTTCATTGTCGCGGCGTCCTTCGATTGGCCACCCGGTTGTTCCGTAATACCCCAGCCGCTGTAACCGCACTTGTCGAGTTCAGCCATGATCGCGTGCCAGTGATTGTCCCCCTCGAGCAGTTTCACATTGAAACCTGGAACGTTTCCGTCCGGCCCCGGTTTGGTGCTGTACTCCTTGATATGCAGTTTTAAAATCCGCTTCCCGAGCACCTTCACCCATTCCTCGGACGGACCAAATTTGATGTGATTGCCGACATCGAAATGCCAGCCGACCCACGGGCTGT
>DASYTB010000334.1:0-2876 GCA_036002705.1 Verrucomicrobiia bacterium | reverse complement strand
GGCCGATTCAATCGAATAGCGGCCAGAACCAGCAATCGCAAAGATGCACAGGAGGAAAAGCACGAGGGTGCTGAACTCGAGATTCTGCCGCAATTCCAGAGTCCCGAAACGAGGCAAGTAAACGTAGCAAACCGCGCCGATCAGAAGCGGGATTTGCATAATTGCTCCCAACCGCGTCGCCATTCCCAGCAGCAACATTAACCCGCCCACAAAATGGACAGGTATCACGTAATGCGCCACCGCGAGCAGCTTGAGTGGCATGATGCCGCTGCTCGCCGCCACCTGCTGAAATTCCTCCTGATGCGCCATGATATAAAACCCCTTGATGAATAACCCGAGGCCGAGATACATCCGGATCAGGTCGAGGAAAAGATCGGCATGCGAATGGAGCCATCCTCCCGTGGAATGGGCCCGCGAAGCGGTCGCGCGCCGCGCAAACGGCACCGAGAGAGGCCCGGCGCCCCAAATCGCGAGGAGGACCAGGATAAACAGTGTGAGCGCGGAGAATTCAACCGCTTCGCGCGCCTGCATCCCGCTCATGCGCGGAAGATTCACCGACATCAGGGCCGCCAACACAATGGGAATCTGCACAAGCGCCGCGAGCCGCGCGAAAATGCCGCTCGCCAGGAGCAATCCTCCCAAAACGTGAACCCAGGGAACAGCCAGGGCCAGCGGTGCCATCCACGAGCCCTGGACGGGTGCGGCCAGAGCTTCCGGGTGCATGAAAAAGAAAATACCTTTGATGAACAAACCGATTCCCAGATAAATCCGGATCAAATCGACAAAGAATTCCCGGTGGGATCGGATCCAGCCATAGCAACGTTCGAGCTGCATAACTTCCTCCAATTGTTTGTGGGTTCGTAATACTATACCCCCGCTGTCAAATAGGAGGGGAAATCTTCACTTGAGGCGCCGCCCCAGCGCACTTAGGTTGGCCGCTCTTTACTTATGCTCAAAGCTGGAATTGTGGGGTTGCCGAATGTTGGAAAATCAACACTCTTTAATGCCGTCACGCGCACGCGCAAGGCGGAGGCAGCCAATTATCCTTTCTGCACCATCGATCCCAACGTGGGCATCGTCACCGTGCCGGACGCCCGGCTCGAAGTTCTCGCGAAGATCGCCAAAACGTCCGTGATCATCCCCGCCGCCGTCGAATTTGTGGATATCGCCGGGCTGGTGAAAGGCGCCGCGCAAGGCGAGGGGCTGGGGAACAAATTCTTAAGCCATATCCGTGAAGTCGATGCGATCGTACAAGTGGTGCGTTGTTTCGAGGACGAAAATATTCATCACGTCGCTGGAAGCATCGATCCTGTTCGCGACATTGAAACTGTTACCACGGAGCTCGTTCTGGCCGACCTGGAAGGCGTTCAGAAGAAAATCGAGCGCGTGGCCAAAGACGCGAAACGGGGCGATAAAGCCGCCGTCGCGGAAATGGAAGTCCTTAAAAAATTCGAACCGCATTTGAATCAAGGCAAGCCCGCTCTGCTGGTGGAATTAACGCCCGAAGAAAAGATCATTTCAAAGGGCCTTTACCTGCTGACGGATAAACCCACGGTCTTCGCGGCGAACGTGAAGGAAACGGAACTCGCCGGCGCTGACACGAATCCTCACGTGCAAAAAGTGCGGGACTATGCCCGAACCCATCACTCCTGCGAAACCGTGGTGATTAGCGCACAAATCGAGAGTGATCTCATCGACCTTTCACCCGAGGAAGCGCAACAATTTCTCTCCGAACTGGGCGTGCAAGAATCTGGCGTCGGCGCGCTGATCCGCGGCACCTATCATCTGCTTGGTTTGCGCACTTACTTTACCGCCGGCGAAAAGGAAGTCCGCGCCTGGACGATCCACGCGGGCGACACCGCCCCGAAAGCCGCCGGCGTCATCCACACCGATTTCGAACGCGGATTCATTAAGGCCGAAACCGTCGCCTACGATGACCTCGTGAAATGCGGTTCCGTCGCGGCCGCGCGAGAGAAAGGCCTCTACAGGATGGAAGGCAAGGAATACGTGGTGAAGGATGGCGATGTGATGCTCTTTAAATTTAATGTTTAAACAGAGTGCCTGGCAAATATTTTTCGGATGATCTCTTCGATGGGGACTTCCTGAATATCGATATCTTTCACGTCGAAAGAATCGAGAAGTTCTTTGCAGACGGCGATGACGCGATCTCGCTTTACTTTGAATTTCAGGGAGAGATCGGTTTTTTCAACGACTTCACCGAAACGAGCCAAGGCACTTTCGGGCAAACGGTTGGCAGCGCCTAATTGGATCGTGATGATTTTAAAGTCCGCGAAACGATCCAGGACGTGGGCCAGCTCTCCATCAAAGAAGATCGTGCCCTTATCGATGATGATCACGCGCTCGCACAGTTCCTGGATATCGGCCATGTAATGGCTTGTGAGCAGGATTGTCGTCTTGCGCTTCGAATTGTGCTCGCGCAAAAACTCGCGCACGGTTTTTTGCGAGACGAGATCGAGTCCGATGGTCGGTTCATCGAGGAAAAGCACCTTCGGTTCGTGCAGGAGCGAGGCGATCAACTCCATTTTCATCCGTTCGCCGAGGGAAAGCTCGCGCACCGAGACATTCAGTTTCTCGCGGACGGCGAGGAGAGCGGTCAATTCATCGACGGTGCGGTCGAACTTGTCTTTTGGGATGCCATAGATCCGCGCGTTCAGCTCCAGCGATTCGCGCGCCGGCAAATCCCACCAGAGCTGGTTCTTTTGCCCGAGCAGCAGCGCAAACTGCCGCCGGTAACCGTCCTTTCGCTCCCAAGGCACATATCCGAGAACATCTGCCGTGCCGCTGGTGGGATAAAGCAGACCTGCGAGCATCTTCAAAGTGGTGGTTTTGCCCGCGCCGTTCGGTCCGAGAAAACC
>DASYTB010000333.1:0-2784 GCA_036002705.1 Verrucomicrobiia bacterium | reverse complement strand
TTCAGTTCACGCCCGATTTGATGCCTTCGGACATCACCGGGACGGAAATTCTGCAAGCTGATCCGGAGACCGGACAGCGTCGACTGGAATTTCTGCCGGGGCCGATTTTCGCCAACCTGGTGCTGGCGGATGAAATCAACCGCACGCCCCCCAAAACGCAGGCGGCGATGTTGCAGACGATGCAGGAGTACGAGGTGAGCATTGGAGCCAAAACGCATCCGCTCCCTTTGCCGTTTCATGTTTTTGCCACGCAAAATCCCATCGAAATGGAGGGGACCTATGTTTTGCCCGAGGCGCAGGCGGATCGATTCATGTTCAGCATTTATTGCGGTTACCCGACGAATGCGGAGGAGGAGTTGCTCGTGCGAAACACGACGGGCACGGAAAAGCCGGAAATAAAACCGGCGTTGAACGCGCAGGAGATTATCGAGATTCAAAAACTGGTGCGTGCCATGCCGGTTTCTGACGAGGTCTTGCGCTACGCGGTGCGATTGGTTTCGCACACCCGGCCTGAAGATCCAAGTTCGCCCTCCTTCGTGAAGGAGTATGTGCGCTGGGGCGCGAGCCCGCGGGCGTCGCAATATTTGATCCTCGGCGCGAAAGCGCGCGCGGCGGTGAACGGGAAGCTCTGCGCGGATTACGACGGGGTGCGCTCGGTAGCGCGCCAGGTGTTGCGGCATCGGGTGCTGACGAATTTCAACGCGCGCGCGCAAAAGGTGACCGTGAAGGATATCATCGAGAAGTTGCTCGCCGAGCCGGTTGCAGCGGAAAAAAAGGGTCGATAAACCTAAGGCACTCCTTGTGAACAAGACCGCGTTCCGTGTCCCAAAGGGACGATTGAGAATAGCCCGGCATTTCAACGCCTGGTCTCGAACGCCAACTCGTCTCAGTCCCGAAGGGATGGCTGAGCCGTTTCGGGAAAGCATCTCTCCCGACCGAGCATTCGGCCGTCCCTTCGGGACTAGCGGACCTTATTGGGGAAACCACCCGGCGTTGAAACGCCGGGCTATTTTCGACCGACCCTCCGGGACGAAAGCCCTGGCAGCGGCCTTCTAATCAAATGCCTTCGAGCCTTGCCATAAATGCTTCGGTGCTGGCGGCGGTGGATGATCTGTCGCTCGTGGCGAGGGCCGTGGTCGAGGGATTTTTCGATGGCCTGCACCGGAGTCCATTTTTGGGCTATAGCACGGAGTTTTCGGCTTACCGGCCCTACGTTGAGGGGGACAATCTTCGTTACGTGGATTGGAAGGTTTGGGGGCGAACCGACGAATATTACGTCAAGCAGTTTGAAGACGATACAAATGTCCGCTGCCATATTTTTCTGGATACGAGCGGTTCCATG
The DNA here is from genome assembly GCA_036002705.1 of Verrucomicrobiia bacterium. Classification (GTDB taxonomy): domain Bacteria; phylum Verrucomicrobiota; class Verrucomicrobiia; order Limisphaerales; family SXQI01; genus DASVNK01. The sequence continues at coordinate 1,442 of DASYTB010000333.1, read as the reverse complement.
GATTTTGGGGCGGGTGACGCGAACAAGTTTAATTATGCGCGGACGCTCGCGGCGGTGCTGGCCTATTTAATGATCCGGCAGCATGACGCACCGGGGTTGATCGTGTTCGGCGCGCAATCGAGGCAAGCCGCGCCCGCTTCGAGCGCGCGGCATCATGCGGACGAGATTTTTCAGTTGCTGACGCATGTGCAGGCGGGCGGACGGACAAATGTCGATCAGCAGCTCTTTCATATCGCGCAGACAATAACCCGGCGCGGACTGGCAGTGGTGATTTCGGATTTTCTCGGCGCAGGCGAGGGTTGCTTCGAGTTGCTGCGGCAATTGCATGGGCAGGGACAGGAGATACTTGTCTTTCATTTGATGGCTCCGGAGGAAATGGACCTTCCCTACGAGGGTGAATTCATCATGGAAGATTGCGAAACGGGCGCCGAAGTGCCGGTGAATCCAGAAGTTTTTCGCGAGGAATACCAGAAACGGGTGAAGGAGTTTTGCGAAAAGGTTCGCAAGCAGTGCGTCGATTTCGAAATCGAGTACGAACAATTGCGGACCGATAAGCCGCTGGATATTGCGTTGATGAAGTATCTGGAGAGGAGGATGGGCTAGTGTTCCCCTCCTTTGCCAATGCTGTTTTGCTTGCGGGCCTGGTTGGGATTGCCGCGCCGATCCTGATTCATCTATTACTGCGCCGGAAGAGCCAGCGGATGCGATTCAGCACGGTGCAGTTTTTCGTGAAACGCGATGAGCAATCAATGCGCAAGCGCAAATTGCGGAATCTGCTGCTGTTGGCGATGCGTGTTTGCTTGTTTGCGCTCATCGTGCTGGCGTTTGCCCGGCCTTTCTTGCGGAATCTGAATGCGGCGGGTTCGTCCGGAAAGAGACAGCAGCTCATTCTATTGTTGGATACATCCGCATCGATGCAGGCGAATGGATTGGGTGGCCAGCAATGGAATCGCGCCAAACAATTTGCGCGGAATCTTCTCTCCAAATTGCGGGCGGATGACCGCGCGGCGCTGGTCACGTCTTCAACGCACAGCAGCACGGCATCGGAATTCGTTCCGCCTTCGGTTCTTCTGCAAAAGCTCGATGCGATTGAGCCCACCTATGGCGCGGGAGAAGTGAGCGAAGGGCTGCAACAAGCAGGCAAGCTCCTGGCGGTGAGCGATCCGGCGCGCGAAACCACTCTTCAAATCATTAGCGATTTGCAGCGAAGCGCGGCGCAAAACATTGGCACCACTCCATTGCCGCAAAAACTCGGCGTGAAGATGTACGATCCTGGGGAGCGGTTTATCCCCAACGTCGCGGTGACGGATTTGCAACTGGAATCGCAGAATTCCGCCCGCGTCATGGTGACGAGCTTTTCGGATGAAAATTACCGCGCGCTGCCTTTCAAGTTGCGGATTGATGGAAAGGAAATCAGTTCGGGGGAAATGGCTTTATCCGCC
>DASYTB010000332.1:0-5604 GCA_036002705.1 Verrucomicrobiia bacterium | reverse complement strand
GGTCACGATCATGGGGCACGTTGACCACGGTAAAACGACGTTGCTCGATGTGATTCGAAAGTCGGATGTCGCCGCCGGAGAAGCCGGCGGAATTACCCAGCATATCGGTGCTTATACCATTTCCATTCCCCATCCCGAACGTCCCAATGACCTGCAGCAAATCACCTTCCTCGACACGCCGGGCCATGCCGCGTTCAGTGCCATGCGCGCCCGCGGAGCGAACGTCACGGACATTGTCATTCTGGTGGTCGCCGCCAATGATGGCGTCATGCCGCAAACACTCGAAGCGTTGAGCCACGCCAAGGCCGCCAAAGTTCCGATTATCGTCGCGGTCAACAAGATTGATCATCCGAATGCCAATCCCGTTCGGGTTCGGCAGCAACTTCAGGAAAAAGGAGTTGTCCCCGAAGAATGGGGTGGCGAAACGATTTTTCAGGATGTTTCCGCGTTGACGAAAACAAACATCGATAAATTGCTCGAACTGGTCGTACTCCAGGCGGAAATCATGGAGTTGAAGGCCAATCCGGATCGCGCCGCGAAGGGCAATGTCATTGAGTCGGGCCTCGAACCCGGTGGTCCGACCGCTACGGTCCTCGTGCGCAAAGGGACTTTGCGCGTCGGAGATATCGTTCTCTGCGGGCCGAATTATGGTAAAGTTCGTGCCCTAATCAGCGAAGATGCGAAACGGCTCAAGGAAGCCGGGCCGTCCGTGGCCGTAAAAATGCTCGGCTTGAACGGTGTTCCCGAAGCGGGCGTTGAATTTACCGTCGTCGAAAACGAAAAGAACGCCCGCACTATCGCCGAGGAACGCGCCCTCGCCTCGAAAGCGGAGGAACTCGAGAAACGACCGAAGGTCACGCTGGAAAACCTCTTCGATACGCTCGCTTCCGAGCAAAGCAAAGTGCTGCGCGTGGTCGTCAAAGCCGATACACAAGGCTCGGTCGAAGCCATTGTCGATGCGCTCAAGAAGATTGAATCGACCAAGGTTTCCCTCGAAATCATCCACAGTGCGGTGGGCACCATTACCGAATCCGATGTCGTTCTCTCCTCGGCCTCAAAAGCCATCATTCTCGGTTTCCACACGCGAATCGATAACGGCGTTTCCGACGCCGCCAAACGTGAAGGCGTCCAAATCAAGCTCTACGCCATCATTTACGAATTGATCGACCAGGTGAAGGAAGCGATGGCCGGACTGCTCGATCCGCTGACGCGCGAAGTCGTCATTGGTTCGGCCGAAGTGCGCAAGATCTTCGCCCTGTCAAAAGGCGGAAATGTGGCGGGCTGCGTGGTCGCGAGTGGTCGCATTGTCAAAGGAAAAATGCGCGTCATGCGGCGCAAAGGCCTTATTTACGAAGGGGTCTCTCTCACCCTGCGCCGCTTTCAGGACGAGGTGAACGAGGTCCGCGCCGGCATGGAATGCGGCATTCGACTGGACGGTTTCGATGATTTTCAAGCCGGCGATGCCATCGAGTGTTACACACTCGAAAAAATCCCGCAAAAACTCTGATGAAAAGTCGATCCCTGGTCGCGGCCTCTCCTCGGGGGGCCGCGCTTCGCTTCGTTCAGGTCAGCGCGGCTTTCACGAACCGGCGCTGCCACGGCTGAGATTTGCGGAAACGCTTTCTCTGGTAAGTTAGGATATGAATCTTAGGCACGAAAGAGTTCGGGAGTTGCTTAAAAGGGAGACCGGCGAAATCATCCGGCGCGAGCTCCCCCTCGATGCAGTGGGTCTGCTCACCGTCAACGAAGTTGGCCTTTCCAATGACCTGCGCTCGGCCACGGTTTTTGTGGGCGTGATTGGCACCGCGGAGCAGCGGAAAAAAGCCATGACCGTCCTCGAAAAGGAGAGCAAGCGCATCCAATCGCTGGTTGGCCGCGCCGTTATCCTTAAATATACTCCCCATCTGAAATTTGTTCTTGATGAGTCTGTCGAACGTGGAAATCGCGTCCTGGAGATTCTCGAGGAACTCGAGAAGACTCCTTCCCCAAATGAAGGTTCACCCGAAGATCGTCGAACGCATCGTTGAAGTAATCCGGGAAAGTAACACGATCTGTATCGTGGGCCATGTGCGGCCCGATGGCGATTGCATCGGTTCTCAGCTTGGTATCACGCTCGCGTTGCTCAATGCCGGAAAAAAAGTCACTTGCTGGAACCAGGACCCGGTTCCAGCGAAGCTGGCCTTTCTTGATTCAAAAAAGCTGATTCAAAAGCCCGAAGCGGGACATAATTTCGATTGTGTCATTGCGGCCGATTGCGCCAGCCTCGAGCGCCTCGGCACAGCCGGCGAATGCATCAACGATCGCAAGTTGCTCGTGAATATCGATCACCACACCAGCAATACCCGCTATGGTGATTTGAATTGGATCGCCGCGCGCGAGCCTTCCACCGGCGAGCTCATCTTTCGCCTTTTAAAAGCAGGGAACTGGCCTATTACGCCCTCGATTTCCGATTGCCTTTTCACGGCCGTCTCGACCGACACCGGCTCCTTTCAGTACGCCACTACCCGCCCCGGCACCTATCACGTCGCGGGCGAATTGGTGAAACGCGGCGCGAATCTCACCAGGATCTGCGACGAGGTCTATCAATCCTACCCGCTCGCGCGCGTTCGTCTGCTACGCCACGTTTACAATAAATTCCGCCTCACCCACGATAACCAAATCGCCTATTTCTGGCTGAAAAAGGCCGATTACGTCCGAACTGGTTCGGCGCCGGACGATAGTGAGGGGCTGATTGACCATATTCGCGCCATCGAGCCCGTCGTCATCGCCTGCATGTTCGAGGAGATTGAACCCGACCTGACGCGCATCAGCCTGCGTTCAAAAAGTCCCAAAGTGGATGTGAACCAGGTCGCTCAATTGTTCGGGGGCGGCGGTCATTCCGCCGCGGCGGGCGCGCGTGTCACGGGCACGCCGCTTTCCGTTCAGCGCAAAGTTGTGGCCGCGCTGAAAAAAGCGTTGAATGGCGCGTCATGAGCTTGCGAACCTTTGATTCCTTTGACGGGGCTCTGCTGATCGACAAACCAGCCGGCCCAACGTCGCACGACGTTGTCGCCGCCGTCCGGCGCCGTTTTCAGTTGGAGAAAGTTGGCCATGCCGGGACTCTCGATCCAAACGCCACCGGCCTTCTCATTCTCCTGCTTGGGCGCGCCACGAAGCTTTCCGAAAAGCTCATGTCTTCGGACAAGGTTTATGAGGGCACCGCGCGCCTGGGCGAAGCGACCGATAGTTACGACTCCGATGGCGAGATCGTTTCATCCTTGCCCGTGCCGCCGTTAACGCTCGAAGACTTGAACGCCTACGCCGCTCATTTTGTCGGCGACCAGATGCAGACCCCGCCCATGGTTTCCGCGGTCAAAAAGGATGGCGTTCCACTTTACAAGCTGGCGCGCAAGGGCATCGAAGTCGAACGCAAGCCCAAGCTCATCCACATTTACCGTTTTCGCTTCAGCAGTTATCAGGAACCTGACGGCATCTTCCGCGTGGCCTGTACCAAGGGCACTTACGTTCGCTCTCTCGTGCATGATCTTGGCCACCGGGTCGGCTGCGGCGCTCACCTGATCCAGCTTCGCCGCAACACTTCCGGCCGATTCGATGTTGCCGACGCCATCCCTCTGGACCAGGCGCTGGAACTTCCCGCCGCCGAGCTGGGCAAGCGCGTTATTCCGTTTCTGAAGTTATCTGGAACCGAATAGCAGCTAAACGTACGCAAACGGTGCAATTGCAAAGACAGGCGGGGGAATTGCAATCCGGAGGGCGGAAGGTCTCCGTGGCCGTTGGAATGTTTGATGGCGTTCATCTCGGCCATCAGCAGGTAATTAAAAAAACAATCGCCGACGCGGAACAACATAAGGCCATCTCGCTCGCCATCACCTTCGACAAGCATCCAGCCCAGGTGCTCGCTCCTGCCAAAGCCCCGCGCCTGATCTATTCGCTCCCGCAAAAGCTCCGCGAAATCGAAAACCTCGGCGTCGATGCGATCCTTCTGATTGAGTTTACCAAAACGTTCAGCGAACAGCCCGCCGAACAATTCATCCGCGATCTCGCCCACGATTTGCGCCAAATCTACAGCATCTGCGTCGGCGGCAACTTTACCTTCGGCCACAAACGCGCGGGGAATGTCGAGCTGTTGAAGACGCTCGGCCGCGAGCTCGGTTTTCAGGTGCACGGAAACGAGGCCGTGAGCCTGGGTGGCCGGGTCATCAGCAGCACGCGCATCCGCGAACGAATCGCCACCGGCGATCTCGATGCCGCCCGCCAGATGCTCGGGCGCGCCTATTCCATTTACGGAAAGGTGATTCAAGGTGACCAACTAGGCCGCAAAATCGGCTTTCCCACGGCGAATATCGACATCGCGGGCGTTCTCACCCCACCCAACGGTGTTTACGCCGTCCTCGGAAAAACAGAACTCGGCGAATTTCAAGGCGTGGTGAATATCGGCGTCCGCCCCACCGTCGCCCAGGCGAATCCAGAACTCAGGTTCGAACTGCATCTCCTCGACTTCGCCGGCGATCTCTACAACACCTTTGTCGAAGTCGTCTTTCTCCAATTCATTCGTCCAGAACAGCGGTTCTCCGCTGTGGACGAACTCAAAGATCAAATCGCGAAAGATATCGCCGCCGCCACAAGCTGCTTTTCCTGATTCGTTTGGGGTTGGTTTGCGAGCAACAGCCAAGCCTGCGAATCGCTATTTGATTGCGGCGCAAAGTTTCGGACCTAAAATCCAACCATGCTCATCCGTCATCTCGTTTGGCTGTTGATATTTGCCGCGGGCTTCACGGCTCATTCCGTCCCGTTAAAAGTAGCGTGCGTGGGCGACAGCATCACTGAAGGCTCGGGGCTCGCCAATCCCTCGATCGAGAGTTACCCGCCGCGATTGCAGCGTCTGCTTGGAACCAACTTTGTGGTTCGGAACTATGGGGTGAGTGGGCGAACCCTGCTCAAGAACGGGGATTTCCCATATTGGAAGGAGGCTTTCTTCAAACAAAGTCACGATTGGTTGCCGGACATTGTGATTATTCAGTTAGGCACCAACGATTCCAAACCGCAGAACTGGCGTTACGGCACAAACTTCGTTGCCGATTACGAGGACCTGATCCATACGTATGCCATCGCGACCAACGCTCCCCGCATCCTCCTTTGCACGCCCTGCCCTGTTTACGGAGCGGGCAACTACGACATTCGGCCCGGCGTCGTCGCCACCAATATCGTGCCACTCGTGCACGATCTTTCCGGGCGACTGGCTCTCGACCTGATCGATTTGCAGACGCGCTTGACCAACCATTCGGATTGGTTCCCGGACACGGTCCATCCGAATTCCAAAGGAATGGCCGCCATGGCGGCAATCATTTTTGATGAACTCGCCGGCGGCCCTCCCAAAGAAGATCCGCCGCCCGTCACCCTGCGAAGAATACCCGGAACACGGGTTGAATTAAGCTGGCCCGCACATTGGGCCGGCCTCGTGCCGCAATCGGCAGGCCCTTTAACGGCCACCAATACCCGCTGGACCATCATCGATCAGGCTTATCCCTTCAATGAAGGAGCCTCCCTTCGCCTCACAAATTCAGCCGCGGGCCAGCCGAAGTTCTTTCGCCTTTGGCGTCCTGG
>DASYTB010000331.1:0-6477 GCA_036002705.1 Verrucomicrobiia bacterium | reverse complement strand
AAGAATTCGGTTCGAACGAGCGCGGCGTTGAATTCGTGCCAAGGGACCAGCCAACCTCGTGATAAACGGAGATCAACCGACTGGTCAAAGAAATCTGAAAAAGTTATGCTAACGGCCATGAAAGTCTCGAAAACACCAGAGCAAAAATCGTCGAAGCGGCCCAACACCGGGGCACCAAAAAAGAGCCCCGCTTCGTCCCGGGCGGATTTGAAACCCCGGACTGGGTCAACCGACCTCCTTCCCCCGCCTACGCGCAAAAAATCTCCGCTCCCGCCCGGTGAACATTCCGGGATCGTCGACGCTATGGTGAGGCTGAACATCCCCCTGACTCGCAAAAATTATCTTGAGATCGCCACCCTCCAAAACAATTACAATCCGACCTCGGAGGAGGAGGCGATGCTTCCAAGTATTTTTCGCCGATCAAGGAACGATTTCCCCGACGACGAACCAGAATTTACCTACGCCAAGAATGACCAGAACGGACTGAAGCCGGGAGGTCAATAATTCTTGCGGGGCGTAAGCCGACAGTCCCGCATCACCGCATCCGCCAAAGCCGACACGGGGCGAGTCCCCACAAAACGACATTGCAAATTCTCGCTGCCAGAATGGCGCGAAAACCCTTCGTCAACTTCTGTCAATTCGCCACCACCAAACAGAAAAAGCCTGCAATGATTGGCCCTCATTCGACCTTAAGAAGATCGGAACGGCGTTCTCCTCACAAAGACCCCGTTCGCGCCCGGGGAGTTACAGGCTTTCGCTGCGAGAAATTCGATTTAACGGTTGGCCTATTGGTCAAGCCCCGCCAGGTAGCGCTCGGCGTCGATGGCGGCAGCGCAGCCTTGTCCCGCAGCGGTGATCGCCTGGCGGTAAACGTGATCGGAGCAGTCCCCCCCGACAAACACCCCGGGAACATTGGTCTCCGTTCCGCGAACCGGGATGATGTAGCCGTTTTCGTCCATATCGATGATCCCCTTGAAAAGCGAGGTGTTGGGAGAATGACCGACGGCCACGAAAACGCCCGCGCAGTCCAAATGGCTTTCGTGATGGGTTTTGATATTTCGCACGCGGACGCCGGTAACCTTGTCCTGTTTGACGTCGAGGACCTCGGTGATGACCGAGTCCCAGATCGGTTTGATCTTGTGATGGGTCAGAGCGCGCGCGGCCATAACTTTGGACGCGCGCAGGGAGTCGCGCCGATGGACGAGGTAAACGGTGGAGGCGAAGCGCGTCAGGTAGGTGGCTTCCTCGCAAGCGGAATCACCCCCGCCCACGACGACCAAAGGCTGGTTGCGAAAAATCGGGAGAGCGCCGTCACAAGTGGCGCAGTAGGTAACTCCCTTTTTTTCCAGAAGATGTTCGCTCTCGAGACCGAGATGGCGGTGGCCCGCGCCGGTCGCAATGATGATCGTTTCAGTTTCGACCGGATCACCATCAACATTCAGGCGAAACGGGCGAGTGGCAAGTTCGACCGATTCGACCGTGCCATATTTCACGCGAGCGCCAAAGCGTTCCGCTTGCTTTTGCATGCGGGTCATCAACTCGTAGCCGTCGATGCCCTCTGGAAAGCCGGGATAGTTCTCGACAATGCTGGTGGTGGTCAGCAGCCCGCCCGGCATCGTGCCCGTGAGGACCAAAGGAGCGAGATTGGCGCGCGCCGTGTACAAGGCAGCCGTCAGGCCCGCGCAGCCCGTTCCAATAATCACAACTTTCTCCATAAATCGGCGCAGAACGTAAAGAAGGCGGCGGGGAATGGCAATAAGAGTGACGAGCAGCAGGCAATTCTCTCCATGAACCCTTCAACACGCCGCGTGATTTGGAATGCGCGCGCTTGCGCCGCGTTGTATTTTGCGCTCCCCTCTATCTATCCGCCCGTCCACTCGAAAGCGGCGCAAGCGCACGCACTCCAAAGCGAGGCTGCAGCTCTTCGGTTTTCTTGAACGGCAGACCGCATTCACCGTTGAACTGCGCGCGGAGGCGCTTATCACTCGAACTCCACTCGCGACGTATGACCGCAGGAGCGACTTTTTCGCGCCCTTCGCGACGGGCGCGGCGGCCTTTGAGTCAGTCCTCCCAGCTCATAACTTCATTCATCGGAATGGTAGGGACTCCGCTCTTGGAGAGTTTTGGCTGTTTCATTTACCAGATTACTCTTCAAAACCCTGCCGTTGAAAGGTCACGTTTTGCACGCCCTCGACTTTGTTGAGCGCCTTGACGACGTCATCCACCGTTCGATCATCCTTCAGGCGGGTTTCGTAAGTGACGTCGAGGCATGCGCCTTGTTTGGCCGTTCCCATCGAGATGAGGTCGCAACCGAGAGTATAAGGCTGGAGGGCGGCGAGGACTTGCTTCAGGTCCAGCCCAATCGCGATGCGGAGGTTGAGCATGAAAGGCGGCTCATCCGTGGCCCGCGTCGCGCCGCGTTTCGTCAGTAGAAACGCCGCCCCGCCCACCACGACCAGACCGACCACCCCGGCCCAAATAAAGTGCGCGCCAATCGCCATGCCAACCGCGACTGAAAAAATGACATAAGCGGTATCCTGCGTGTCCCGAACGACGGTGCGAAAGCGGACGATCGAAAGGACGCCGACGAGGCTGAATGCCCGGGCGGTGTTGTTGCCGATCACCTGGGTCACCATGGCAATGAGAATGCAAAGCAGGACGAGGGTTGTCGGAAAAGAGGCAACGATCTCCGTTGTCTTCCGGGATTTTCGATAGATCCACGAAATAAAGAAACCGAGAACACCCGCCACCACCAGGTGCAAGCCGATCAAAAGCGCCTGGCTGGTTACTTCCTCAACGACGGCTGGCTGCAAGAAATCAGGCATCCGTTTTGGCCGGACTGGTTGACTGATTGGATTGATCCGATGTATCCACCAAACCCAGTTTTACCGCCGCCAGCCGATATTTCGAGAATTTTGTGGGGAGCAGAGCAAAATTCTCGAGAAGGACTTTTATGGCAAGCGGAAGTTCGCGACGGAATTTCACTTCCATGACGATTTCGTCTTTGAGCAGAGGCTCGCGCGCGGTCATGGAGCAAATCTCAATTTTTTCCGCGGGCAGCGCCTGGATGTTTTCATCCAGGGTGAGGCGAACAGGACCGGCTTCGGTCATGAGCAGACGCGCGGTGCGATGATACGAGATCTGGCAGACTGGCTTCAATTGGCGCAGGAGCAACCGCCGGTGGTACCAGGCACCATCCCAGGGGCCATTGGTTTGCGGACGGGTCAGGAGGGCGAGTTGCGCCGCCGCCACGAGAGAGCGGCGTTTGGTGAGCATTTGGGCTGTCCGGAGCTTTCGCTCGAGAAAGAGGTTTTCATCGTCGCCGTAGCGCCGAATGCGAAATTTGCTGCGGCCAAACGAGCCGCGACGATGGAACACGTCGAACTGCTCGGTATCAAAGTAGAGGCTGGTGATTCGGTAGGCGTCCGTGGCTTCACCGGAGCCATGGGGGTCCGGCATCAGATTTGTCCGCGACCAGGCGCGGACCTGTTCGGCAACCGGACGCGAAACGAGGAACTTCAGCTCGGAAGCAGATTCCCGGTTTTCGCGTCCAATTGACGGCGATGAAGGCAGAGCTTGCAACATGGTTTTTTAATCGCGTCTATTCGGGTGGCGGCCCGCCGCCGAAGCCGCCTCGCCCGCCAAAACCCGGTGGTCGGAATTTTTCATTGAGTCCGTCGCGAAGCTGATCCTCGCTGATTGAACTGGCGTTCTTGGTATCCCAGGCTTGAAACCATTTTTTAAATCCATTCACGAATTCCTCGTGTGTCAGTTCACCATTGCTGTCCGCATCCAGTTCTCGCATGAAAGCGCCGCCCAAAAACATTCCGGGACCAAAGCCAGGAGGCCCGCCTCGCCGCCCGGGACCACCAAACCCGCCGCGGCGGCCGCCTCCCATGGGGCCGAAGCCCGATTCGACCATCTCGCCCTTCGCTTGGCCACTTAATTGTTCTTTCACGGACTGAGCCCGCACTTTCACAAAACCCTTGATCGGCTTCGAAGGTTGCATAAATCCCATCGGACCACCCGGCCCGACATCTCCGCCGCCCGGGCGCCGCCCCTCCGGCCCGCCTGGTTCCTGGCCGAAAAAGCGCGGCGAAACCGGTTCGCCCGCCACGACTTTGTCGAAGCGAGCCAGTTTGGCCTCGGATTCCGCTTTTACGGCGGGCCGAATCGCGGCGGCGACTTGATCCACCTGCTGAATTAGACGTTCGGGTTTGAAAATCGTGTCGCTGAATTCCGCGAGTCGGGCGCGGTAAAGCTTCTGGAAGGCTTCAACCTTATAGACCCGTTCGAGAAGCCGCTTTTCTCCCTGCCAGGGCTTGTCGATGCTCAGTTGCTCGCGCATCTCCTGCGTTCCCATGAGCGGAAATTGCCCGAACGAATGGTCGAGGTCCCATGGAATAAAATGAAACTTGCCGGTTTGTGGATGCAGATAAACGTAATAATTCTGTCCGATTCCAAGAATGCTGTCGAGGGTCGAAAGCCAGGTCGTGACCGCCATGAAGCGCGAGAAATTGTTCAGGTCCAGATATTCCGGCAGTTTCGCCGCGAATTCTTCATCATTCGCATGGCTGACCAGCTTGCAAAAATCGATCACGCGCTTTTTCTCCGCGTCGGAGAGGGCGGTTTTTGGATCATAAGTCTGGTTGTACTTTTTCCAATCATCGCCCAGGTCCGTGAAAGGATCGGGTGTGACTGGTTTGAAGAGAGCGCCTTTTTTGGAGCCAAACCATTCCTCCGCAAAATGATTATCCACGTCCTCAACTACCGAGTAGAGGCCGAAATACTCGTTTTCGTGCTGGCCGGGAACGGTCACATAAATGCGCGCGTAAGCCGTTTTGGGCGCGGGCACGCGTGCATCACGAAAGAGGCGGTGCGACAGCACCTCATTCATGTAACTCGCGTCCGTGACGCAGTTATGAAGGTTGATTTTCGCCATGCCGCCCAATTTTTCTCCCTTCACATACTCGTTCAAGGCGACCTTGAGCGAACGCTTGAGCGAACCGCGTGACTCCATGAATGTTCCGTTGCCTTTGTACCGCACCGCTACGTTCGTGAACTTTTTCGCCGTGGCGCCAGCCTCCATCTCGAAATCGGCATGCACATACTTGAATTCAATTCCCGCGGCGGAAGAAAGCCCATTGCGCTTGCCTTCCTGCCCCTGGAGCATTGGGCCCGCCATCCGTCCAGGACCGCCGCCGGGTCCCCCGGGGCCGCCTCCCGGCGTGCCAAGGCTCGAATTCAGGCCCTCTCGGAGGTCGTCCTCGTTCAACTTGCCGAGATGTTGCTTATCCCACTGTTGAAACCATTTTTCGGAAAGCGAAGTGAATTCCGCCTCGGAAATCTTTTGGTCTTTATTCGCATCCGCCTGCGTCATGAACGCCGGCGCGAGGAACATGCCCGGACCAAAACCAGGACCGCCAGGTCCACCAGGACCGCCAGGTCCTCCTGGCCCACCACGGCCGCCCCCGCGCGTCCCCGGAGGGCCACCCGGCCCGCCCGGACCACCGAACCGCCCAAACATCCCGCCCCCGTTCTGCTTCGGCTCCATCGCCGCCCACTCCTCCGGAGTGAACTGGAAATGCACATCCCAGACATTCGTCACTTTCAGCCACTCAGCCGCCTTGTTCCCGTGCGTCTCCGCCGCGAAACCATTTCCACGGAACATCAGCGATGCGGCCGCCGCGAGAATAATCCCCGCCATCGAATTGTTGCAAAAAAGTAACTTGACCCTATTCCAGAATCTCATCCGACGTATGACACCCAGTTTTCCATTCGCGTTACAAACTTTTTCGAGGGATGGGGAGGGGTTCATATAATGGCGAGGATACGTATTGGCGGGAGGTAGCGTGGGTCCTGGGGGATGTCGTTGATGTTGCGACGGCGCGGAGCGCCGATCGCGGAGTAGGTGCCGGGTGGAATGGATCGGGCGGCGCGGAGGGCGAGGGCCAAGGCAGTCGCGCGATCGGCATGACCGCCGGGGGTGCATGGGGCGCGGTAGATGACCTGGCCAGTGTTGGTGACGGTGCTGTAGAGGGAATGGAGGTCTTCGCGGATGTCGCGGTTGGCGGGGATTTGAATTTCGCGATTTTCGAAGGCGGCGCGGAGGCGTGGGAAGATTTCAGATTTGAAGGTGGTGGTGAATTGGCAGAGTTCGAGGTTGATGCGGGCGCGCGCGGTGTGCGTGTATTTGTAATTGGTTTGCGGGACGATGGCTCCGCACTTCGCGAGTTCTTTTTGGAGGTAATCGCCGAGGCCGATTCCGGGGCCGGTGTAGTCGAGGCAGGTGGCGTGGCAACGACGGAGGCGCGGGAGGAGGTTTTCGAGTTGGTCGGGGGTGGGGAGGTCTTTGAGGCAGAGGACCTCGCGGGTGATTAAGGTGAATTGAGAATTGGGAATCGAAAACTGGTTATTGGTAATTGAGAAATCGTCGGGCGGGGCGGCCGACGGGACAGGCGAGGCGCCCGTCCTACC
>DASYTB010000330.1:0-4176 GCA_036002705.1 Verrucomicrobiia bacterium | reverse complement strand
CAACCCAGCTTTTTCGCGGTCCACGTTCACCTCGATCGTCGGGTAATCCAGCGCCTGGCCAAACTGGATGTCGCGCAAGGCGGGGATTTTCTCGAGGGCAGCGCGAACCTGCTCGCCGAAGGCGTGGTCGGCGGAGAGGTTCTGTCCGCTGATCGCGATTTCAATGGGCGTAGGTGAGCCCAGGCTCATCACCCGGCTGACGATGTCGCTCGGTTCGAAAGAGAAGCTGACATCCGGAAACTCCTTGGCAAAAATTCTTCGCAGCTTTTCTTTCAATTCCCCCGTGCGGATAGGTGCGCCGGGCTTTAACTGGACCTGGAGCACACCCTCCTCGGGACCGCCGTTCCAAAGATGAATGAAGTTGACCGGATACGGCGCTCCATGCACGCCCAGCAATCCCATCGTGATTTGAATGTTAGTCGGCCCGACTTCCTGTTTAATCAGATCGAGCGTCTTCAGGGCGATTGCCTCCGTCGCGGCAAGCAGTGTGCCGGTGGGAGCACGTAAACGAAGTTGAATCTGGCCCGCATCCACTTTCGGGAAGATCTCGGTCCCGAGTCGCGGCTCCAATAGAACGATGACTGCTGCCGCGAAAATCAGATAGAGGCCCGTCACCACCCACCGTGCGCCGATAATTCTTTTCCCCGCGGCGGCATAGCGCCGCTGGAATCGCGCAAACGGGCTCGCCGTCGTCGCGGGGCCAGCAGCCGCCTTCTCATGCCGGCGCAAAAGCCAAACCGAAAGGATCGGCACGAGCGTGCTTGAGAGCAGATACGAGGTGACCATCGCGAAACCGACCGCCAGCGATAGCGGGAGAAACATCGCTTTGGCGGCGCCCACCATGAAGAGCGTCGGTGTGAAGATGGCCAGGATGGAGAGCATGGCCAGCAGTCGCGGGACCGTTGTTTCAGTCGTGGCCGCCAGCGCGGCGCGATTGATCGATCCTCCTTTCGCCAGGTGAGTGTGGATATTCTCAACGCACACCGTTGCTTCATCCACGAGGATGCCGATGGCCAGAGCCAACCCGCCGAGGGTCATGATGTTGATCGTTTGCTTCGTCAGCCACAGGGCCAGGATCGAACCCATTAAGGAAAGAGGAATATTGATCACCACGATCAAAGCGCTGCGCCAGTCGCGCAAGAACAGCAACACCATCAAGCCTGTCAGCACCGCGCCTAATGCACCCTCCAACAGCAGTCCGCTAATCGCGCGCGTCACATAAGGCGACTGGTCGAACTCGTAACTGACCTTCACATCGGCGGGCAAAACACTTTGAAATCTGGGCAGGTTCGCCTTCACAAGGTTAACCACAGAGAGGGTTGAAGCCGTGGAGCGCTTAGTCACCGGAATGTAAACCGTTCGCCGGCCATTGACCAGGGCGATGCTCGTCACAATATCCGAACCGTCAACGACCTGTCCGACATCTCTCAGAAAAACCGTCGGAAAGGTTCCGGTGCGAATTGGGACTCCTTCGAGATCTTTAACGTTCCGCGCCACGGAATTGAGCGGCACCATTGGATATTTGCCGTTGATTGGAATGTTGCCGGATGGACTGATGAGATTGGCGGCCGTGATGGCGTTCACCACCTCGTCGGGCGACATGTTAAACGAATGAAGCCGATCCGGATTGAGATTCACCAAAATGCTCCGCGCACTCCCCCCGAAAGGTGGCGGCGCGGAGACCCCCGGCAGCGTCGCAAACAAGGGCCGCACGCGGTTCAATGCCAAGTCTTGCATTTCACCGACCGTTCGGCTCGTGCTTGAAAAAACGAGATTACCCACAGGCACGCTCCCCGCATCGAAACGCATGACAAACGGCGGCACCGTGCCCGGGGGCATAAACGCCCGCGCGCGGTTCACATACGCGACCGTCTCGGCCATCGCCTGGGACATATCGGTGCCGGGATGAAATTGGAGCTTAATGATGGCCGCGCCCTGGATCGATTTGGACTCCACATGCTCAATCCCGCTGATGTAGAGAAAATGGTACTCATAATAGTAGGTGAGGTAGCCTTCCATTTGCGCCGGGTCCATGCCGCCATAAGGCTGTGCAACGTAGATGGTCGGAATGCCCAGGCTCGGAAAGACGTCGCGGGGCATCTCCCGCAGAGCCAGCGCGGAGCCAAGCGCAACCGCGATCACAGCCACCAGAATGGTGAAGGGCCGGCGCATCGCGGTTTGGGCTAGGGTCATATCTTCAGAAAATTGCGTTCATGTTTCAGCAGCAGTCATCGGGCGATTCACGGCGCGGGCTCGAAGTTAATAATCGGCGCTTCCGGTTGGCGCGGAATCTGGAGCTGCAAAAAGGGTTTGCCGACGGCCACGTGGCACGAATAGCAGCTTGCCAGCATCTGCTTGTATGCCTCTTCGAACTTTGCTTTCTGGTGGGCATGGATCGCGTCGCCCACCGGCTGGAGCGAACTCTTCTCAATCGGGTCGAGAATCTCCGTCATCCGAATTTCCTTCCCCTGCGGGTCTTTGCGAACGGGAATAATGCGCACCGCCCAGCGGAGATGAGAGCGCGTTTCGGACCAGTAAAAGTCGGCGAGCGGCCAGTTCGTTTTCTCTCCGGCAAACCAAAGATTACTGAAGTGATACGCGACATCCGTCATGACATGGGATTGGTCCGGCGCCATCTCTTTCAGCCTATTGACTTCGGCGCGGAGAGAGGCCAATTCATCGAGTGAATTGGCGGATTTCGCGGCCGGCACAGATGATTGTGGCTGAGGGGGCTGCGACTGAAGAATACAGGCGGTCATGATCAGGCTCGCGATGGCGAATAAAATCCTCAGGTAACGTGTCATTTTGTTTCCTTTCTTCGTTGCGGTGTTGCTCAATGTTCTCCTTTCGCTTCGGTGTTCCTAACCACTTCGTTGTAAAGCTCGGTGAGCTGCGCGCGGATCAATTCCAATACCTTTTGGCCTCGCGGGGTCAGGCGGTAATCCTTTCGCGCCCGTTTACCGTCTTTCGGGTTGCTCTTGCCTTTCAACCAGCCCATTCGTTCCATGCGGTGAAGCAGCGGATAGAGCGTGCCGGGGCTGATTTCATAGCCATGATGCCGCAATTCGGTGAGCATCCACTGCCCATGCAGCGGACCTTCACCCGCATGGTGCAGGATATGCACCTTCCAAAACGCCAGCAGAATCTCGCGCTCAACCTCCTTCATCTTTATTACGATAACCGATGTTGGTTATCGATATTAACCTACGAAGTTCAAGTCAACGTTTTTGTTCAGAATCTCAGTCACCGTCAGCCGAGGAGTCCACCCCGGAATTGTTACACAACCCGAAAATTGGCTTCACCGGACGACCTTTGCGTCTAATTTGGCTCGGACAAACTATAGATTCCTGAATTTGAGCCAAAGTTGGACCGGATCGAGCCGTACTCTTACTCCGCTATTTGCTTCCAGCGGTTTCTCGTCGGAGCGCCAGAAATTGATCGGGCACTAAAATCATCATCGGCCGAGTAAACGGTCCTCTCCCTGACGCCCTCGCGGCAGGACAGAAATGGCCGTTCCGAGTTCTCTCGTAAGTGATGCAGGCAAGGAGCATGCAATCCTAAGGAGGATTTCCTTTCATTGGTGGTTTTGCGTCCCGAGAGCTGCCTTCACCGCTATGGCCAACTCAGTCGCTTTTCCGCGCCCCCAGTAATGCAGAAATAGCATGCGAGGTTCTTCGCCGCTCATATGATGATGAATCGCAACGATGTTGATGCCGCTGCTACGCAACGACTTCAAAGCTCCCTGAAGCTCGCTTTCCTGCACCACAAAATCACCGTCCACCACGGCATTCTCGTCCGTGCCAGCGAAGGCAGCCCAGGTGTTCACACCCATTTCCTTTCCAACCTCGCACCCGCAATCCATCTTGACCTTGCGACCGAATACCGCTTTGAACATTCCGTCCTTGGCTTCACCTTTTATACCGAAGATTGACGTCAGCGGTTCGGCGGAGATTTCGCTCTGGGCAGGCATTGCTTTCCCAAACGTTCGGGCCGGCTGGGGATTGGCAGAACGAATTTTTTTTACGGTGTCGAGCGCCGCGCGAACCCCCCTGGCCAGAATTTCCGGAGAGCCTTCCGCTGCGATATGCATAAAGTAAACCTTGGGTTCATCGAAGAAGAAATGGTTGTGCAGCGCTGTAACCGCCAATCCGTTTTCGAAGGCGGCGCTCATGACAG
>DASYTB010000329.1:0-2386 GCA_036002705.1 Verrucomicrobiia bacterium | reverse complement strand
CGAAGCGATCAAAGAAGCCGGAAAGAAGCCTGGCAAGGACATCATCATCGTCTCCATAGACGGTCTTCGGGACGCTTTCCAAGCGATGACCGATGGCACATTGAATTGCACCGTCGAGTGCAATCCGCTCCTCGGCCCGGCCGCGTTCGACGCGGTGCAAGCGGCCGTTGCGGGCCAACCGGTCCCCAAAAAGATCGTGGTGAAAGACGAGGTTTTTGATCAAAGCCTGGCGAAGGATGTGATCGCGCAGAGGAAATACTGAGCGGGATGGGCGATCTACTATGCGCGAGCCAAATTTCGAAAGCCTTTCCGGGAGTGAAGGCTTTGCAGAGCGTCGATTTCTCTCTCCAGAGCGGTGAGGTTCACGCCCTCATGGGCGAAAACGGCGCCGGCAAATCGACGCTGATCAAGGTTCTGACGGGAGTGTATTCGCCTGACGCCGGCAGCATCCGCCTTGAAGGGCGTGAGATGGCCTTGGGCTCCGCGCGCGAGGCGCAGGATGCCGGCATCAGCACGGTTTATCAGGAGGTAAATTTAATTCCTCACCTGAGCGTCGCCGAAAATATTTGCCTGGGACGCGAGCCGCTCCGCGCCGGCTTTTTGCGCTGGCGCGCTATTCGCGAAAAGGCAAAAAAGGCGCTCGAACGGCTCGGGTTGAAGATCGATGTTTCTCGCCCGCTCTCGTCTTTTTCCATTGCCATTCAGCAACTCGTCGCCATTGCCCGAGCGGTCGATTGCGCGGCGAAGGTCTTGATCCTCGATGAACCGACCTCCAGCCTCGATCGCGGCGAGGTCGAGCAACTTTTTCGAATCATCAATCAGCTCAAGCGCGAGGGGCTCGGAATCGTTTTCGTCACGCATTTCCTCGATCAGGTCTATGCCGTCTCCGATCGCATCACCGTTCTGCGCAATGGCCAATTGGTTGGCACTTATTTAGCCGCCGAGTTGCCGCGCCTCGAACTGATCAGCAAAATGATTGGCCGCGACGCGTCCGCCCTGGAGCAGGCCCGGGAGAAAGAAAACGAAAACGAAACCGGCCAACCCTTCCTTCACGCGGCCCAACTCGGCCGGAAGAACTCGGTCGAAGGGCTGACTTTTTCTTTGGCCCCCGGCGAAGTGCTCGGGTTGGCCGGCCTGCTTGGATCCGGCCGAACGGAAACAGCGCGGCTCTTGTTCGGAATCGATCAGCCGACCTCTGGTTCCCTGAGGATTGATGGCGAAGAGAAGCCCCGACTGACCGCTCGTCGCGCCGTCGGCTTCCGCTTTGGCTACTGTTCCGAAGACCGAAAAACGGAAGGAATCATTCCGAACCTGACAATTCGCGAGAATATAGTCCTGGCCCTGCAGGCGCGACTTGGAGCGTTCCGCCCCGTACGCCGGCAGACCCAATTGGAACTGGCCGAGAGATTCATCCAGGCGCTTCGCATCGCCACGCCCGACGCCGAGAAGCCGATCAAATCACTTAGCGGAGGAAATCAACAAAAGGTTTTGCTCGCCCGCTGGCTCGCCGCCGAACCGCGTTTTCTCATTTTGGACGAACCAACGCGCGGCATTGATGTCGGCGCCAAGTTCGAAATCCTGAATCTCGTTCGGGATCTGGTCCGCAAAGGAATGGCCATCTTGTTTATCTCTTCCGAACTCGAAGAAGTCGTGCGGACTTGCTCGCGCGTACTCGTGCTGCGCGACCGAAAGCAAATCAGCGAACTCGACGCGAACCAGATCAGCGGACCCACCATCATGCGAAAAATCGCGCAGAAAGACTCCCCTTTTGATGAGCGCTAACCCTTTGGGGAGTGAATTCAGCCGTCCCTTCGGGACTTAATATGTGAAATCGTCGAAAACCCAACGTTGAAACGTTGGGCTATTTTCAGATGGTCCCTTCGGGACAGAAAACGCCCAAACGCCAGTCGCATTTGTCCGCCTCAAGCGCCCCAACCAAGGCAGGATTTGGTTTTTCCGCACCTTCGCCAACGGCGTCGCGCCAAAGCTCTGCCGCCGGGATGATCTTCCGGTCGGAAGAGAGCAAATTTAGCTGCGGAATCGATTCGGCGATCAGGTTTTAATCATAACGGAGTTGATCGTCCGCGCAAGATTTGAGAACACTTGAGCTCTTTGTGCGAGTGAGATGAAAGAAAGCTGGTTAAAAATTCGCGGCGTTGTGGTGATTCTCGCGCTCGTTTTCGCTTTCAACTTTTTCTTTACGCCCGGTTTCTTCCATATCGAAGCCAAAAGCGGCCATCTCTTCGGCAGTCTGATCGACATCGTGGACCGCGCCACGCCCGTGATGTTGCTCACCCTCGGAATGACGCTCGTGATCGCGACTGCCGGCGTGGACCTGTCTGTCGGTTCGATCATGGCGATTATTGGCTCGCTCGCCGCAAAGCTG
>DASYTB010000328.1:0-2884 GCA_036002705.1 Verrucomicrobiia bacterium | reverse complement strand
AAAGCCGGCCTCTTCAATGGCCTGGATCGCGCCCAGCGCCATATCATCGTTATGGGCGTAAACCGCGTTGATGTTTTTGCCCTCGGCTTTGAGAAACGCTTCCATCACTTCCTTCCCCTTGGCGCGAGTGAAATCACCACTCTGGGATTTGATGATTTTCATCGCGGGATATTTGGCGAGCACTTCGGCAAATCCTTTCTTGCGATCGTTGGCCGGCGCTGACCCGGCGGTGCCCTGCAACTCGACGATATTTCCCTTTCCGGTCAACTTCTTCGCCAGCCATTCCCCAGCCATGCGCCCTTCGGCGACAAAATCGGAAGCGATCAAAGTCGTATAGAGGGACGGGTCGGACACTTTCAAGCCGCGATCCACGAGCACGATTGGAATTCTCGCGCGCTTGATCTCCCGCAGTACAGGTTCCCAGCCCGTTTCGACGACCGGCGCCAGGATAATCGCATCGACCCGTTGCGCCAGGAAGGCGCGCAACGCTTTAATCTGATTTTCCTGCTTTTGCTGCGCGTCAGAAAATTTCAAATCGATCCCGCGCTTTTTCGCTTCCGCCCGGATGGACTCGGTTTCGGCGGTGCGCCAGCCGCTTTCCGCGCCGATCTGGCTAAACCCGACGGTGAGTTTCTTTTCCGCGGCACTTGTGGTAAGGGCCAGCGCCGAACAAAGGACAGCAAAGTTCAGGAAATGTGCTAATCGCAGAGGCATAATCCGCAGTCTTTAAATCATATTCAAAAACGAAAAACAATTCGTTATTCCCCTTATTCTCAAGGCTGGACCGGCGTGACGAGACGATAAAACCGTGTCAGACCGCCAACCGGGTCGGTTACGATCGTCGTACGATTGGTCAAGGTGGCACCGAGGTCTGTCAGCTTCCGCCATTGACCCGCGGCGAGCGCGTCGGTGAATTGGACGGTGTAGGTGCGATTTGAGACGGCTTGGAATTCCAAGCTCCTTCCCGCCGCGCCCTCGATCGGCTTAAGTTTTAGATAGCTCGACGGATCGGATGGATCGGTCCCGGCGATGTATTCGGCGAGGCTAGTCATGCCGTCGCCGTCGGAATCAGCAGCGGCATCGGCTGTGTTGGGGTTCAAACGATAGCTGATTTCCCATTCGTCGGGCAGGCCGTCGCCATCGGAATCGGGAAGGAAGATGAGGATTGCCGGGTCGCTGAAAAGCCCATTCGGGACCGCCGCGTTGAAGAGCTGGAAGGTGTAATTGGTGAAAGGAGGTTGCGCGTTGGTGATGGCAAAAAACGCGGTATAGGAATTGGCGGTCGTAAGCGTATCATCTTGGAAAAGACCGTTTCGCTGGGCACGATAGCTCAAAGGTAGGGTCGCGGTGTTCGTGACGGTGACACTGAGGACGACTGTGCTCCCGGCAACGACCGATTGGCTGATTGGCTGCTGGATAATTAGAGGCGGAATTGGCATGACGATGTTCCCCGGCGAGCCATTCGTTTGGGCGCTCGGCTTCCAATTCGCTTTCGTGCTCCAGGCCCCTGGGTCCGCCTGGGCGTCCGCGATTTCCAACGAGAAGCCGCCTCCGTCCGTGGCCGGATACCAATTGTTCGAATAGGAAAAATCGAGAATCTCTTCACCGACGGCGTCGATGAGTTGAATGCGTTCACCGCCATCGTCCAAAGCCCCCGTGTATTGCCCGGCGACCGGCAGACCGGTCCCATAGCGAGCGGAAAAAGTGCTGATATTTCTCACCACCAGAACAAAGGCTCCCGGCGCGAGATTGGTCACCGCGCTGCCGGTGAAACTGAAGGCGATGCCGTTGGTGAAACGGACGCCGGAGATATCCAAGGTCGTGTTTGTCGAAAGGTTCTGGAGCTCGATGAACTCGCACCCCTCGGAAGAATTTGTATTTCCGCTGCTGTTCGCGTCCGGAGCGGGATGATACATGATTTCGGTGATTCGGAGGAACTGTTCCGCCGGGCTTGGCGCGCCCACGTAAGTGAAAGTGTTGACGATGTTGCTGGCGCTGTTGCGCACTTGGATCGTTTCGCCGCGCGCGGAGAGTTGTCCGGAGTAAGGACCAACGACGAAAAGGCCCTGTCCGCCTTTGGGCGGGGTGGCGCGAGCGCGAAACGCGCGCACGTTTGGCGAGACGTAAAAGGCGCTATTGGAGGGGATGACCGTTCCCGGCGCAAAACTAAATTTGACCGCGCCCCCGAGTGTCCAACCGGAAATGTCGAGCGCAAGCGGCGCCGGATTCGTGAGGCAGATATATTCCTGCTCCTGCTGCGCGGAGCTGGGATTGAAATCAACGGCTACGATCGAGAGCACGCTGTCCGCCGGTTGAGGAAGAGGGAAGCCGGCGTTCTGTGTTTTGGAGGTTCCGATGGCGAGAGCGGTGTTGGTGACGCTATGTTTGCCGTAGAAATGCTGGCGGCGAAGGTAGAAGAACCGTTGCAGCAAATCGTTCACCCCGGATGCCACGCTGCTGCCCGGAGGAAGGTTGTTTTGTCCGCCGATTCCGGGCCAGCCCCATTTGGCGCGATCGAGGGCGGCATCGGGGATAATCAGATCTCGCCAGGCAAGCATCTTTTGCTCGACCGGACTGGAGTTCGTTGGTGAATCGGGCGGCAGGACAAAGCTGTCGAGAACCGTTCGCGCGCGGCGGCGAAACATTTCGAGAGTCTGCGGCACGTCGAAAATGACATCGTAGATTCGGTTGTAGTTTCCGCTGGTGAGGGAGAGCGCCTGGGATGATCCGTAAAGCGGGAAACTTTTGTGATTGTCGTTCGTGGCCTGAATGCCTTGATCGTAGGCCGAGTTATCGAGGAAGAAAGCGCCCCACGAGAGATTCATGTCGAAAGCGATGATCCGCCAGAGATTATCGCCGTCATTATCGTGATAGAGACTCATGT
>DASYTB010000327.1:0-3021 GCA_036002705.1 Verrucomicrobiia bacterium | reverse complement strand
GGATGGATTTATCATGGCCGGATTGACGACCGCTTCGTTGATTTCGGGAAAGCGCGACCGGCAGCGGTGCAGCACGATTTGAGAGATGTTCTCCAAAAAATCGCCGAAGGAAAGCCACCAGTTCCGAGTTCGACCCGCGCGATCGGGTGCTACATCTCGGGGACGTACTGATGTTCCACGAGTCCCGCATTCTGATTATCTGAAGGCAAACCCGTAATCACCCCCGGCTCCGATCTATTTGCCGTTCGGCACTTTCATCGATAAGCCATGTCGGATTTCTCGATTCGCGGCGATATAATTGTAAATGGCCGTGAATGATTTCAGTTTGCTTCGCCAGTATGCCGTTCAAGGATCGGAAGACGCCTTCAGCGCTCTGGTCGAGCGCCATCTGGACCTGGTTTATTCCACGGCATTGCGCCAGGTACGGTCGCAGGCCGCCGCCGAGGAGATCGCGCAATCTGTTTTCGCGGACCTCGCTCGAAACGCTTCCAAACTCAAGCCGGATACTGTTCTGGCAGCCTGGCTTTACCAGGTTACCCGGCGCACCTCTATCGATATGATCCGGCGTGAATCCCGGCGGCAAATTCGCGAGCGCACCGCCCTGGAATTGAGCGAGATGAATCAAGACGCTTCTCCCTGGAAGCAAATCGAGCCGTTGCTCGATGATGCGATGGAGGAACTCGAGGATAAAGACCGAAGCGCGATCATCCTCCGCTTTTTCGAGAACAAAAGCCTGCGCGAGGTCGGCGAAATCTTCGGAACTTCCGAAGATGCCGCCCAAAAGCGCGTGAACCGGGCCATTGAAAAGCTGCGCGAACATTTTTCCCAACGCGGCGCAACGGCAAGCGCAGCCGCGATCGCGGCGGCCCTTTCCGCCCACGCCGTCCACTCCGCGCCGATCGGTCTAATGACTGCCATCTCTACGGGCGCGGTAGTTTCCGGCGCTCCCGCGGCGACCGCAGCCGCCGCAACGAAGGTTTTAACCATGACGACGATACAAAAGGTTTTAGTGACGGTCGCGATCACCGCCGCGGTCGGAACGGGAATTTATGGAACGCGGCGTTTTTCCCGGCTCGAAACCGAACTCAGCGCACTGCAACAAAACGAAGCGCCCCTTCGCGCCCAGATCGAGGCCTTGCGCCGCGAGCGGGACCTCGCCACGAATCACCTGGCCGTGGTCCAGACCGATTCCGAGCGGTTCCGGCGGGATTCCATGGAACTTCAGCGACTGCGCGGCGAAGTGGGACTGCTCCGGCGGGAGGCGCGGGACTCAGCGCAAGCCAAAGGAGCGTCGAATGATCCCTTTGTGCAGACGGCGGTCGTTTGGAAAGAGAAGGAAGCGAAACTCCGCGCCTTGATCGAGCAACGACCGAACAACAAAGTGCCTGAGCTGGGACTGCTCGAGGACCGCGCCTGGCTTGATATTGCCCGCGATGCGGAGCTGGAAAGCGAAGAGGGAATTCGAAAAACTCTGAGCGAGTTACGCCGTTCCGCCGGAAACCGTCTCGCCCCCATGCTCGAGGAGGGGTTAAACAAATATCTCGAAGCCAACGACGGACGATTGCCGGATCAAGTGGCGCAGTTAAAGCAATTTCTCGACCCACGCGTGACCGACGCGATGCTGGACCGATACCAACTCTTGTACACGGGAAAACTGGCGGATGTCCCGCATGGAGAATGGGTCCTCGGGCAAAGCATTCAATCCGTGGTGGATCAAGAGTACGATCCTCGATGGAAGATCGGACCCAATGGCTACGGCACCAGCACCGTGAAAACCGACCAGCTTCTCGAGACACTGAAGCCCGCGATGCAGGCCTATTCCGCCGCTAATGCCGGCCAGTCTCCGAAAGGTCCGATCGAGCTTTTGCCCTATCTGCAAACCGCCGAGCAGAAGAAGGCCTTCGACCAGTTGATGAAAAAGCCGTAGCTCGTAAAAAGAAGACTCCGTGCCTGGCACAAAATCCCGCGGCTTCCAGCGCCGTAGCTGCCACGTGTATAGAAAAGAAGCCACACTCCAGACAGGCGAGCGTGTTACATCACTAATAGCCGAACGGCCGCGTGGTTGGGGTAGGCGAGGATGCGAGCGGTGGTGAAAACGGACGATGGCAACGCACGGCCTATTTGACTGTGTTCACCAACGGTGCCATGCCCTGGACGCGAACCTCCAGGCGATCGCCGGATTGAATCGGGCCGACGCCGCTGGGAGTGCCGGTGAGAATGACATCACCGGGCATTAGGGTCATGTTGGTGGAAATAAAGCTGACCAGATGGTAGCAATTGAAGATCAATTGGCTGGTGTTCGAGTTCTGACGGAGTTGGCCGTTTTGGAAAAGCTGAATGGTGAGATCGTGCGGATCGATCTTGGTTTCAACGTAAGGCCCAAGCGGGGTGAAGGTATCAAAGGATTTCGCGCGCGCCCATTGGCTTTCGGCGTTTTGAATGGTTCGATCACTAATATCCTCGGCGGAAGTATAACCGAAGATATAGCGCGCCGCGGCGGCCGGAGTGACATTGCGAACGCGGCGGCCGATGACAATCGCCAATTCGGCCTCATAATCGGTGCGATGCTCCGGAAAAGGAATCTCGATCTTCGCGCCATCGGCGATGAGTGAAGTGGTGGCTTTGAGCCAGAAGAGCGGTTCTTTGGGGAGCGGCTTGCCCGACTCGCGGGCGTGATCGGCGTAATTTAAACCGACGGCGATCACCTTGGTCGGGGCAACGGGTGTCAGCGTTTTGAGCCCTTTAAGCGGAGTGGCTTTGCGCTCGAAGGAGGGCGATCCAAATACGTCCCCCTGTAAGCGGTATATTTCGCCATCGACCACTTTGGCGTAAAAGATATCGTCTCCCTTTTGAAAGCGCCCGATTGCAGCCATAAGATTTGCCTAAGTTCTAGCAAAACGCCGCCGCGCGGCAAGCGCAAAACGGCGCAAAGTGGCAAGGTTTAGAAAAGAAGGTCCCCTTCTCAGCAGGTTATTAGCGGGCGGATGTTCCCGGATGTTCCCTTAACACCCTGGTTATCTG
>DASYTB010000326.1:0-5618 GCA_036002705.1 Verrucomicrobiia bacterium | reverse complement strand
CGTTTGGCCTAATTCCGCAGAGGCGATGAGTTTTCAGACACGCTCTAAGGCGGCGTTTTTCGCAATTCGAAATGACAGAGAATTGCTTTTTGCCGGCCGATTGTACTGCCGCTTTCAGTAGGTGACCACGTTTTCGTAATTGGGGTCGGTCTGGTTTGGGGGCAGGCGCCCAGGTGGTGCAGGATTTTCTCAACCCTCCCCGGATCATTAATTACGGCCGGAAGGCGCATCTGAGGTCAGATGCCGAGCATCGGTTGAGCGAACCCGCCGACAGCACTTACGGTAATTCACCTCCTTCGCTTCGTGCCATCGAGGAGCGCCACAGTGTCTCGTTGACTCATCCTTTCGGTCACAGCCAGTGCCAGCGGGGGAAAATTCCGCCGGATCCCAGTTGATTAGCCGTTTGCCGCCTTGGCGGACGCGGGGAGCGCGGCAAGGGCGGCTACACGGATCGGGACAGAATAGATGCCGAAGAAAAAAGAGTCCTTCAGGGATCGTGTGGGCGGAATCAGGTTGGGGATTTCGCGTGGCCTCTGCGCCGGAGCACAAGGAGACCGGCCGCGCTTCCCGCCAGGAGGGCCAGGGTGTTCGTCGAGCTATCGGGAACCGCCGAGCCGGTCGAGTGAAGGTCGCCTGCTACCGGGGTGAACGTAATCTCTGGTGTTCCATTGCGATAAAACGGGACAAAACCGGGCAACGGGAAAACGAGCCCGCGGCCACCGGGACTCGTGTTGAGATCGATGCCGAGAGTGCCGTCGTTGGACGAGAAGGCCGCTTCAGTGATCAAACCGCCCGAGACGGTGAAAACGCCGAAATCAGTCCAGCCGTGCGGGGCGTACCCGAGGGCGTCGGAACCGGAAATCGAATCCAGCGTCACAGTTACTTTTTGGAAGTTGACGGTGTTATCGTTTAGACCATTGATCGTTCCCTTGACAACCGAGCCGAGAGCTGTTCCGAAGCCATCAGTGTTCACGAAGGAATAGTTGAATTGAAGGGCGTGGCATGGGACCGCCAACAAAAGGAGAGCGGCCAATTTAAGGTGTTGGAATTTCGTAAGTCTCATTTGAATTATTAGATCACTGCATTTTGCAGGGCGCCTGCCAAAGCATTTACCATGCCACAATATTGAGTGGTGGATAATTTCGATTACAAGGGTTCAGGGGATACGTCAACGCAACTGCTGTAACGGAGGTTGCTGATCAAACGTCACTGAAGAGAGAGAGGACATGAATGCGATCTATAGCTCGAAGGCCGCCAATGAGAGGACAAGTCAGCCACGACACTATTTAGTTAGGAGCAAAATAGAAATTCAATCAACATGTATGAAATCAAAGGAAGCTGTTACGCACATTCTTCGAAAAGTACCGGCATTGATTTTGATAGCCGGCGCGCTCCACATCGCCAGCTGGGCGGATTGGGGCAGCATCCGGGAAAATAACCGGTTTCATGAGGAGCACCGCCAGGCGGTGAAACGATCGATCCTGGAACACCGCCTTGATGAGCATCGAATCGCGGAAAGAGCCCGGGCCCTCCATCACCTGGATCGAGACATCGAGGGCGATGAATTAGAGGGGCAGTTCTGGTCCAGCGCTTTGGCGGGAGCGGAGGTCCATGCCCTGCCAGCGGGTCGTATATCCCTTATCGTCGGCGGAAGCCCCTATTATTATTACGATGGCGTTTTTTACCAAAGCAATCCCAGCGGCTTCGCGGTCGTGATAGCGCCCGCCGGGGCCGTGGTTCCTTCTCTTCCTTCGGGAGCGGTGGCGAGCGCTGTTGGCAATGCGACCTATTACTACGCTGGAGGCGCGTATTACGTTGCGCAAGGACAGAGCTATGCCGTGGTCCCACCTCCCGTGGGAATAACCGTGACAACCCTGCCGCCAGGCGCCACGCCTATCTCTACGGCGCGCGGTTTAGCGTATCTGGCGGGCGGCGTTTATTATCTTCCGACAATGCAGGGGGGGCTCACCGTTTATACGACAGCCGGCCTTTGATTGTTTCGCGAGGCCGAATACTCCCGCGGAACGAATGAAACATCATAACCGGAAGCAAAATCCGACCCGAGTATGGTCCACCCCAACTCTTAATCAGTTCAATTCTGGACAAAGCAGAGACAACACCGTCTTAGGCGGTTTAAGGCATGAAACCGTTACGATCGTCTCTCGCGAGCAATACTCGCCGAGCAGAATGGCTACGCGAGCTTCCAGCCCGTTCGGTAAGTTCGATGAATGAATCGATCGGCCTCGGGAGCGTTCGGGCACTTCATGTTGATCGGATCCCAGGTAATCTTTCGCCCGGTTCGGTAGGCGACATTGCCGAGGTGGTTGGCTTCCGTGAGCGGGCCGCTGTAGTCGAAATTGCAGGTGGTCGGGGCGCCGGTTTTGCAGGCCTCGATCCATTCCTTATGATGACCCAGGCTGGCGGCGATGAACGGGTCGGGCCGTTTGAAGTCTTTGAATTTCTCCTCGGGCAAGAGGACGTGCCGGCCATAGTCGGCGAGGAGCATGCCTTGGCTGCCGATGAAGAGGGCTCCGCTATCCCATTTGGGGATGAGCCCGCCCCGCCAGATTTCCGGTTTCTCCTCGCTGATACCAGGTGACGCGCACCGGCGGCATTGCGCCGCGCGCGCCGTATGCATACGCGGCGCGCATCGACGCCGGAGCGATCTCCGGCTGCGGTGGAGGGCCGCCCGCTTCGATGGAAATCGGGTGATCGAGCTTAAGCGCCCAGAAGGGCAAGTCATTCCAGTGGCTGCCGAGATCGCTCATCGTTCCGCCGCCGAAATCCCACCAGCGGTACCATTTCGGGCCGGGGAAATAGACATTGTGAAACGGACGTTCCGGCGCGGGGCCAAGCCAGAGGTCCCAATGAACGCCTTGAGGGACCGGCATTGAATCGCCGGGGCGTTCGGTGACGTAAACAATGTCTTTGTTCCGTTTCGCGGCCTCTTCACTCTGCCAGCCCCAGGCGCGGCCCACCCAAACGTGCGCTTCGGTGACGGGACCAATCGCGCCGGACTGGATCAATTCGACGACGCGCCGGTAATTCGATCCCGCGTGGATTTGGGTTCCCATTTGCGTGGCGACTTTCGCCTTGCGTGCCGCTTCCGTGATGATGCGGGTCTCCCAAACATTATGGGCGAGCGGCTTTTCGCAGTAAGCATGCTTGTGCAGTTGAAGAGCGGGCAAAGTGGCGAAAGAATGCGTGTGCTCGGCGCAGCTCACAACCACGGCGTCAATGTCATTGGCATTGTCGTAAAGCTTTCGAAAATCCACGTATTTGCGCGCCTCGGGATATTTTTTGGCGGCGGCATCGAGGTTGTGTTCGTTCACGTCACAGAGCGCGACAATGTTTTCGCTGCTGACATCGCCGAGGTTGCTCGAACCGCGTCCGCCGCAACCGATAATCGCGAGGTTCAGTTTGGAATTGGGCGAAGTGGCGGAGAGAATGGCCGGTGCGACGGCAAACGCGGCGAGACCCGCGCTGCCGGTCCTAAAGAAAGTTCGCCGGCTAATGTCGAGTTTGTTTTTCATTTATGTCTAAGCGGCGAGATCTTTGTACGGATAACGCGCATCTTTAATGGAGGTGCCGAGGACCTCGATTTGAGAAAGATCAGCTGTTCCCAGGCCGGCTTGTTCGGCGAGCCGGATGTGGTTATCGCAGAAATGAAATGGCTTATTTCCGCGGGCGGCGCGGGGATTATCGTAGCCCATCAACGACGTTCCGACGGCGTCGGTCGAAACTGGATTGAATCCAACGACGAGCACGCCCGGCGTTGTGAGGAATTGCTTGTTCGCACCGGCGCACCATGGCCCTTCGCCCCCGCTCATGGCGGTGATACCATCGATAATTGCGAGATGAATCGGCCGCACGGAAATAATATCAACGATCGTTCTCGGAACACGCCAGGTGGGTTCAGGCGAAAGAGCGCCCTGTCTCAGGCCGGGAAGTTTCACGCTCGTCTTCTCAAAACCAAACGGGCTGTGGATGGGGCCTCGGCCAGCCGTCGCGTCTTCGCTCCCGGCTTTGTCGCCGTAGAGCGAATTCGGCGTGAGGCCGAAGAGATTTTTCATGGAAAGAGTGATGCCGGCCGTTACGTGCTGCTTCATTTTGCAGAGGGACACCATGACATCCGTATCCGCGTAGGAATGATTCAGGTCGAGTTCAGAAAACATCAGTCCGCCGTTGGGCACCTTAAAATGTGAGTAGGATTTACCAGACCCAAGATTTCGCGTGTTTTCGAATTCGACATTGCCCATCGCTTTGAGGGCTTTAACGTCCCAATCGGCCAGCGAAAGGGTGGCGTCCAAACTCGAGCGGCTCTGCGTCGATTCGACAAAACGAACCCGCCTGGCCCCCGCCAAAAAGAGCGCCGCAGTCAGGGCTGCGGCGGTGTCGTAGTGCGTCATGTAGGTCTCGCCCACGGAGCGATTCATGTAATCGGCGAAATTCGTGCCCGTGAGATTGAGTTTGACGGTGACAGTTTTGTCCTTGACCAATCCGCTGATCCCTCCGAGCAAATCGAAAGCCTCTTTATACGCATTCTTCACTTCCCCTCCGTAACCGCGACAACGCACCACGGCGACTTTCGCTTTGGCGAGCGATTCGCGCGAGACGGCCGAGGCTAAAGAGTCGCGCAACAACTGTGGCGCAAACGGCGCGGCCGCAGCCGCGGTGAGTCCGAGACGAAGAAAACGCCGGCGAGAACACGGATGTGAATTCATACGAATTTGTCTGGTTCGGAGAACAGTAGCATAGGGAATCTGCGCCGTCTGTACTGAATTCGTGCCAGATCGTTTCAACAGGAACGTCAGAGCGTAATGTCTTTGGGCCAATCGCGCAGTTGTTCAATTCTGAAATTGTTGACCGACATTCCAGCAGCCATTGAACCAGCAGCTTTGTCCGCTTACGGTCTTATCTTTTTCAACGTCCTCGTCATGTAAAAGGGTTACCTGCTTTGCTCAAAACCAAGGGTTTTACGGCGAGAGCCGCTCGATTTTCCACTCCTCTCCTTCTCGTGTGTAAAGAAAGCGGTCGTGCAAACGGCTGGGGCGTCCCTGCCAGAAATCGATGGTCGCGGGTTTGAGGACGTAGCCACCCCAGTAATCTGGCATGGGCGGATTCTCGCCGAAACGGGCGGCCATCTCTTCGAGTTTACTTTCGAGGTGTTCGCGATTGGGAATGGGATCGGATTGATTTGTCGAGACCCAGGCGCCCAGCCGATTCCCAATGGGACGACTATTGAAATACACTTCGGATTCCTCGCGCGGCAGTTTCGAGCAGGTTCCGCGCACGCAAATTTCGCGTTCTAACCCGGCCCAATAAATCGTCAGGCTGGCGCGAGGATTGGCCTCCAGTTCACGCCCCTTGCGACTTCGGTAATTCGTGTAGAACTGGAAACCGCGCGGATCGATGCCTTTCAGCAAAACAATTCGAGACGAGGGCTGACCTGCGGCATCAACCGTCCCCAGGGTCATCGCATTCGGTTCCGGCACTCCGGCGGAAATCGCCTGCTGGAACCAGTTGTTGAACTGCTGAATCGGCTCCGCGTGCAGGTCGCGGCGCCGCAGACCAGCGAAAGTGTATTCTCTCCTGAGATCAGCGATATCCATGAAGCG
>DASYTB010000325.1:0-1744 GCA_036002705.1 Verrucomicrobiia bacterium | reverse complement strand
GTCCCGCAACGGCGTGCCATAATTAAACGCGCGTTTGGCCGGTTCCCCGATATCCCGAAAGTTCAGCCACAGCTCGATCGTCGCGGACTTCAGATTGCTCAACACACCGGCTGGCAGTTCGGCGTAATCTCCGGGACCGTTGAGCAGCAACGCTCGGTTCGGCTCTGCGGCCAAGGCTTTGGCGCACAGGAGGAAAATCAGCGGCAACAAGCGTCCGCACCGGAGCAGGATTCTTAATAGCTCGAACACACGTCGTTGTCTGGAAAGCTGCCTGAGCGTGTCCCAGCCGCCTTTGAAAGGAAACTCTGAAATTCGCGGGGGGCACATAAACATTGCGGCCTTGTGGCATCTTCCAAAAACGCAGCATTCGGTCGCCATCACCTGTTTAATTTCCTTTGCACCTGAAGGCTCGCTCGTATCATCGCCGCGCAGATGAGCAAAAACTCACCAGTCTCGCGCAGCGGGAGATTCGAGAGCGGGCCGGGCGCTGAGGTGGCGCGCTTTACCGAATCGATCTCTTTCGACTGGCGGCTTTGGGAAGCGGATATTCGTGGGTCCGTCGCGCACGCGAAGATGCTCCGGCAAATCGGGGTGATCAATGCCGGAGAATTAAAAGAGATTCTGGCCGGCCTGGAGGAAGTCGGGGAGGAAATCCGCTCCGGTCGGTTTGAATGGAACCCCGAACTCGAAGATGTTCATATGAACATCGAAGCCGCGCTCACCAGGCGCTACCCGGCCGGAGCAAAGCTGCATACGGCTCGTTCGCGAAATGATCAGGTGGCCCTTGATGTTCGGCTCTGGCTTCGTGATCAACTTTCTGATCTCGATGGCGAAATTCAGAACTTTCAACGCGCGTTGCTCGCGCTGGGAGCCAGATATGCCGAGGTTATAATTCCCGGTTACACGCATCTTCAGCGGGCGCAACCCGTCTTTTTCGCCCACCATCTGCTCGCGTACGTCGAAATGCTGGACCGTGATCGCGCTCGTTTTGCTGATTGCCTTGAGCGGACCAATGTTTGTCCGCTGGGCAGCGGCGCGATCGCTGGTTCCACTCTGCCTCTGGATCGTGACTTCGTCGCGGTTGAACTCGGTTTCGTGGATGACAAGGGCAAACCGCGCATAACCCAAAACTCGATGGACGCGGTAAGTGATCGCGATTTTGCGCTCGAGTTCTGCGCCCACGCCGCGATCCTCGCGGTGCACCTCTCGCGCCTGGCCGAGGATCTGATCCTGTGGGCGAGCAGTGAATTCAATTTCATCAAGATCGCCGACGCCTACACGACGGGTTCCTCGCTCATGCCGCAAAAGAAAAATCCCGATATCGCCGAACTTACCCGTGGGAAATCGGCGCGTATCATCGGCAATTTGGTCGCCCTGCTCACGCTGCTCAAAGGCCTGCCTATGACCTACAATCGCGACTTGCAGGAGGACAAGGAGCGGTTGTTTGACTCGGTGGATTGGGTGCGCGCGACAGTCCGCATCGTGGCCGCAATGCTCGAGAACACCACCGTGAACGAGCGCGCCTGCGCGAAAGCCGCTTCGGACAGTGCCCTGCTCGCGACTGATGTCGCGGATTATCTCGTTCGCAAGGGAGTGCCCTTCCGGAAAGCGCATCACGCGGTCGGAGTATTGGTGGCCCTGGCGGAAAAAAAGGGGAAAGGGTTGCACGAGCTGAGTATAGATGAATTCCGTTCGGTGGATTCAGCCTTCGATCCGGATGCTTTGGAACTATTCGATGTCAGGC
>DASYTB010000324.1:0-8426 GCA_036002705.1 Verrucomicrobiia bacterium | reverse complement strand
GCTGGGGCCTGAATCGACCATCGGGATCAACTCGAACGAGGTGACTCTCGCGGAACTGGTGAAACAAAAAGGTTACGCCACCGCGATCTTCGGCAAATGGCATCTGGGCTGCCAACCCGAGTTTTCGCCGTTACGGCATGGCTTCGATGAGTTCTACGGCTTGCCCTATTCAAACGATATGTGGCCAAACCATCCCGAGGCGAAAAAGGGCACTTATCCCGATCTGCCGATGTTTGATGGAGAAAAAGTTGTCGCGTTGAATCCCGATCAGGCGCAACTGACGACTTCCTACACACGCCGGGCGTTGGATTTTATCGATCGGAGCAAGGAGCGCCCTTTCTTTTTGTATTTGGCCCACAACATGCCGCATGTGCCGTTGTTTGTTTCCGATAAGTTTAAAGGCAAGACCAAACGGGGCCTTTACGGCGATGTGCTGGAGGAGATCGATTGGTCGGTCGGCCAGGTCATGGCGGCCCTCCGCAAGAATCACCTCGATCGCGACACCTTCTTTATTTTCGCGAGCGACAACGGCCCGTGGCTCTCTTATGGCAATCACGCCGGGTCTGCCGGTCCACTCCGCGAAGGAAAAGGAACGGTCTGGGATGGCGGCGTGCGTGAACCGTGCATCATGAGGTGGCCGGGCAAAATTCCCGCGCATACCGTGACGGATGAACCGGCGATGACGATTGATATTTTCCCCACCATCGCACGCTTGATCGGAGCGGACCTTCCACCCCATAAAATCGACGGCAAGGACATCTGGCCATTGATCGCTGGGGAACCCGGCGCAAAATCTCCTCAGGAAGCATATTATTTTTACTATAATGTCAACGACTTGCTCGGGATTCGCCAAGGTCCATGGAAATTGTACGTTCCGCAGGAGTACCGGTCGCTCAATGGCCGGCCGGGAGGAACGAACGGAATTCCCGGTAAGTACGAAATGCTTAAAACCGATCTCGCGCTCTACGACATGCACAAGGATATTTCCGAGAAAACCAACGTCGCCGGCGCGCATCCAGACGTCGTGAAATATCTACAAAAGCTGCTGGGCGGAATTCGCGCGGATTTGGGTGACGATCTGAGCATGGCGAAAGGCTCCGGGCGCCGCCCTCCTGGTCGTGTGGCGTCCGCCGCGAATTAGACTCCGGGCAAATAGAACCGAGGAAAGGTCATCCCAAAAATCAAAACATTGGAAGGGACGAGATCAAGCAATTCCGAAAAGCGAAACGGGCTGGCGATTCAACTGGCTCTCCTCAAGCCAAGAGTGATTTCAGTTTTATTTTCATGTCTCGTTCACGCCGGAGAAAATCCAGAGCGGGAAGCTCTTTTACAATTACGGGCGCGCCGATTTACTCATCCTGCGATTTAGTGGCGCCACCGGTGCTTGCTCGATCCGGGCGCGTTGGCAGCCCGACCAGCCTGCAACCGCGCGCTATCCCGTGATCTCGCAATGTGTTAAGAAAAACTTCGTACATGAAAACTCAAGATGCGGCCGGGTCCCTGATCTTCACACCCGTCGGCACGCTCGCCACGCTCGCGGCGCTGATCTTTATGCGTTTCTTCTGGCAGGGATTTGGATTCCAGACCTTTTCTCTTCCACCGGCCACACCGTCGCGCAGGTCGGATTAAAGAACGGGCATCGATTTCTCGTGAGCCAACATTGGGACGCCGGGTACGAAACGGTTTTCGTCCATGTATTCCCCGATGGGACTTTCCAAACAAACTACCTCGAAGGGAGTGGTCCCAAACGCTGGCGGGCACGAATTTTCGCCGACGAGAAAGAGCGCCGCGCGACCGTGGTCTTATCCAAGTTTCAGAAGAAGGTCGTGGGATGGTGACCCGGTATCGCCGTGCCCGCGGCTCACATCGAAATGGCTTGCGATTGCCGCCGTAAAACCGCGCGTTAATGCTTCGCGCAGAGCCGCAATCTTCGCCGGATCGGTCTCCCCTGCTAACCCCTTCGCCAACTGCGAGAGCTCCGGACCACATTAACCCGCAATGTTCGCACAATAATCCCGCCCTGAAAATTACTGCAATCGGTTCACCATCAGAATGAAAGAATAAAAATTGAAATCTACCCTTCAAAAAATAAAACGAATTCGCACAATAATTTCACCCACCATTCGCACATCACGGATCCGTCGAGCCTGCTTTCGCGCCTGGCGCGGAACCTTACGGCCCCGCCGGATTCATCCCCTTGCATTGAAAACTGAGTTCCACATTGAGGCAAACTCGATATAATCACGACGTGTTACCGTTGGGGAAAACTGGTCTGTGCGTCTGCCTTGGCGTTCTTCTCGCCGGACAAGCCATTGTTTTGCCAGCGACAACCGCCGTTCGCTCCGACTCCCCGTCCGGCTCGAACCAGTGGTGGTCACTGCGTCCCCTCATTCGCCCTGCTCTTCCGGCCTTGGACTCGAACCCGTCGGCGAATCCTATCGATCTCTTCATCGCGTCAAAACTTCACGCTCTTGGACTCTCTTTCTCACCGGAAGCTTCCCGTCAAACCCTGATCCGGCGCGTCTATTTCGATTTGATTGGCTTGCCACCTGTTCCCGAAGAAGTGGATCGGTTCGTCGCGGATCCGGACCCGCTGGCTTATGAACATTTGATCGATCGGCTGCTTGATTCACCGCAATACGGCGAGCGCTGGGCCCGACATTGGCTGGACGTGGTTCACTATGGCGATACGCACGGTTACGACAAAGATCAGCCGCGCCCGAACGCGTGGCCTTACCGCGATTATGTCATTCGTGCGTTCAACGAAGACAAGCCGTATTCCCGTTTCGTTCAGGAACAGGTCGCAGGTGATATTCTGTTTCCTTATACGCGCGATGGCATCGAGGCGCTCGGATTTATTTCAGCCGGGCCTTGGGATTTGATCGGACACGCGGAGTTACCGGAAAGCAAGATGGACGGCAGGATCGCGCGACATTTGGATCGCGACGATATGGTGTCGAACACGATCAACACGTTCAACAGCATGACGGTGCAATGCGCGCAGTGCCACAACCATAAGTTCGATCCTATTTCGAGCGAAGATTACTACAGCTTGCAGGCGGTGTTCGCGGCGGTGGATCGAACGAACCGCGAGTACTATGACGATCCACTCCTTAACAAAAAGCGGGAAGAATTACGGGAGAATGAGCGCGAACTGGGACGGCGCAAAAAGGAATTACAGGAGCAAATCGAGCGCGTCGCCGGGCCCGAGTACGCGGAACTGCAAAAGAAGCTTGCTTCAGCGAAGAGTTCCAAAAACGAGAGCCGTCCACCGGAATACGGCTATCACAGCGCCATCGAATCCGGCGCGAATTCACTCAAATGGGTGCAGGTCGATCTTGGTCGGCCCATCGCGATAGCCCGGATTGTTCTTTATCCCGCGTGGGACGATTTCGCCGGGATCGGCGCTGGATTCGGCTTTCCGCGACGCTTCAAGATCGAGGTATCCAGCGATCCTGAGTTCAACCAAGGCGTCCAGTTGCTTTACGAAAGCGGCAGCGACCAGCCCAATCCCGGAATTCGTCCGCAAACATTTTCGACCGCGGGCGCGACGGCCCGATATGTTCGTGTGACTGCGACCAGATTGGCTCCAAGGCAAAACGATTACATCTTCGCCCTGGCGGAGTTGGAAGTGCTAGATGTCGGCGGAAAGAATTTCGCGCGGGGCGCAATTATCTCGGCCATGGATTCGATCGAAGCCGAACCGCGCTGGGCTAAGAAGAATTTGGTGGATGGAATCCGCCCGAACGTAGTGAACAGCGAGGCCATCGACGTTGCTGCCATGCAAAAAAGCCTCGCCGAATTACTGGAGCAGTCGGTTGATGAACCCACGCGCGTGAACTGGCGCGAGACAACCAATCGCCTGGCGCGAACCGAGGCGGATTTGGCCGAGATGCCGAAACCGAAGCTCGCGTATGTCGGCGGTGTACATTACGGCAGCGGTGCCTTTCGCGGAACGGGCCCGGAGGGCGGAAAGCCACGGCCAATCCATGTGCTGGCGCGCGGAGACCTTCGAAACCAGGGCAAGGAGGTTGGTCCCGGCGCTCTCTCCGCCATCACCTCTCTCCCCGCGCGATTCGACCTGCCGCCAAGCGCCGGCGAAGGAGAACGCCGAAAAGCTCTGGCGCTCTGGTTGACCGACCCGCGCCACCCGCTCACCTGGCGCAGCATTGTCAATCGCGTCTGGCAATACCATTTCGGACGCGGTCTCGTCGAAACCCCCGACGATTTCGGTCGCATGGGGGCGCTTCCGTCGCATCCCGAACTGCTCGATTGGCTCGCGGTGGAATTTCGCGACAGCGGCCGGTCCTTTAAGAAGCTCCACAAATTAATCATGACCAGCGCCGCCTATCGCCAGGTCTCCTCGATCGCACCGGCCTCCTCTCCTCGCGACTGGGAGAGGGCCGGGTTGAGGGGCCAGCGCGCGAACGAAATCGACCATGACAACCGATTACTTTGGCGCATGAACCGGCGCAAACTCGAAGCCGAAGCCGTTCGCGATTCCGTTCTCCTGGTCAGCGGTTGCTTTGATAAGAAAATGTTTGGCCCGGCGTTTCAGGATTTCGTCATCGAAAAACCGGAGCACTCCCCGCATTACGAGTACGACAAGTTTGATCCCGATGATCCGCGCGGCCATCGCCGCTCGATTTACCGTTTCATTGTTCGCTCCCAACAGGAACCCTTCATGACCACGCTCGACTGCGCCGATCCCTCCATGCACGTCCCGAAGCGAAATGAAAGCGTTTCCGCGTTGCAGGCCCTCGCGCTGCTCAATAACCCTTTCATGCTCACGATGGCCAAACACTTCGCTGAGAAGACCGCGGCTCATGAACCAACCCTCGCCGGCGAGGTGCGCCGCTCGTTTTCGACCGCCTTGAGCCGCCAGCCTACCGCCCAAGAACAATCCGAACTCGTCGAATTCGCCCGCGGAAACGGCCTGGCGAACACCTGCCGCCTGCTGTTCAACCTGAACGAATTTAATTTCGCGGATTAATATGTTCCAAAACACCTCGCCCTATCACCGGCCGTTTTCAAGTCCGTCGCCGCCCTCGCGCCGGGAATTTCTTTGGCGCTCAGGCGGGGGACTCGGCGGCATAGCTCTGGCCGCGCTTTTAGGCGAAGAAAGGTTGCGCGCCGTCGCCCCCGAGGAAGGCCTCCTTTCAGGAAAACTCCAGTGGCCGTCCCGGGCGAAACGTGTCGTGCAGCTCTTCATGGCGGGCGCGGCGAGCCACGTCGATATGTTCGATTACAAGCCGCTTTTGGAAAAGCGCCACGGACAGAAATGGGATGCCGGTGAAAAAGTCGAGTTGTTCCAGAGTGAACCCGGCTCGGTTTTCGCCTCGCCCTGGGGTTGGAAACAATACGGGCAGTCCGGCAAATGGCTGAGCGACATTGTCGCGCCTTTGGGCGAGGTGGTCGATGAAATGGCGTTCGTTCACGATTTGGTCGGCAAGACCGGCGTTCACAGTCAGGCGACTTACCTTCAGGCCACCGGCTTTCAACTCCCCGGCTTTCCCGGGATGGGTTGCTGGGTCAGCTACGGCCTCGGCACCATGAACGAGAATCTGCCCACCTTCGTCGTCCTTCCCGATCATCGCGGGTATGCCTCGAACGGGCAGAAAAATTGGGACTCCGCGTTTCTTCCCCCGCAACATTCCGGCACGATTATCTTTCCTGGACGCGAACGCCCGATTGCCGATCTTTTCCCTGCCCGACAGGGCGATTTCATCAGCAGTTCGACCGAAGCGAAAACCCACGCGCTGCTGGCGCGCCTGAATCAGCAATACGATTCGACCCGTGAAGGAGACGCCCGCCTCGAAGCCCGCATCCGCAGCTACGAATTGGCCGCGCGCCTCCAAATGGCCGCGCCGGAAGCGCTCGATATTTCCACGGAACCGCAATACATCCTCGATCTTTACGGCATTAATCAATCCACCAAAACCTGGCCCAAGGAGATCAATTCGCCCGAAGAAACCGATTATTTCGGACGCAAATGCCTCGTCGCCCGCCGGTTGCTCGAACGCGGCGTCCGCTTCGTCCAGATCTGGTCCGGAAACGACAACGGCTTTCCCCGCCGCAACTGGGATTCCCACGAGGATATCAAACGCGATCATGAACCGCTCTCGCTCGGAATGGCGAAAGCGACCAGCGCCCTGATTAAAGACCTGCGCGACCGCGGCCTTCTGGACGAAACGGTCATCCTTTGGACCACCGAGTTCGGCCGCATGCCTTGCGCGCAAGGAGGCAAGGGACGCGACCATAACCCATTCGCCTTCACAAATTGGCTCGCCGGCGGCGGCATCAAAGGCGGCCAAAGCTACGGTCAAAGTGACGAATGGGGCTACAAACCGGCCAATCGCAATCAGTTCACCCAGGTTTACGATATTCACGCCACCGTTCTGCGCCTCCTCGGCATTGATCACCAAAAGTTCACCTTCCGACACAACGGCATTGATCGGCGGCTCACCGACGTTCACGGCGAGGTGATTTCGGACCTGATCTCGTGAAATCCGTGTCTCGTACAGATCACACAAACTTCACCCGCGTCGAGGCAAA
Organism: Verrucomicrobiia bacterium; assembly: GCA_036002705.1. Taxonomy (GTDB): domain Bacteria; phylum Verrucomicrobiota; class Verrucomicrobiia; order Limisphaerales; family SXQI01; genus DASVNK01. Next base: position 1,871 of record DASYTB010000324.1, on the reverse strand, counting down.
CTTCTACACATCCGCGCCCGGGACCGGATCGGCATATCGGCAATTTTCACATCGCCCGGAATTCCTCGGCATTCGTGTCGCGTTCTCTACCGCTTGTCCCTCGGTTCAAAAAAAATCCGGGCACCTGATTCATTGGGCTTCAGTGAATTGCTCTCGGACTCGAAGGCCGGCCTCGAGCGTGCCAGCCTGGCAAAATGGCGGAAAGAATTTCGGCGTTGACCCGGTAAGCTGAATCTTTTAAACAGCGGGAAACAGGAAGGGAAAAACGATTCTATGAGCATGACATATGTACCTTTGATCAGTTCGGGTGTCGCGGGACCGCTCGGTGTTCTGCATTTGCCTCGGTTTTGGCTGAAAACCTCGCTCGAGGCGCGAGGCAAGCTGGCACCGGGTTATCCGGGCTGCGGAAAGGGTTATGACCAAATGGTTTTAGATGGGCTGGGGCTGGATCGCCAGAAGACGCTTGATTTCATCAAGAATAGTCGCCCGACTTACAGCCAGTTTGAAAGCTGGGTCAAGCAGCAGCCAGGCGTGAAACTGGACAAGGGAACGGTGGATAAGCTGAACGGCTCGATTCGCGGATACATCCATGACGACGCGACGCGGAAGAGCGTTCTGTCTGCCGCCGGCCTGGCGGATGATGCGACCGCCCCGCGCGACGCAGTGAACCTGAATAATCTCGACGACTGGACGGAATTTCATAGCGCCGTCCTCAAGTCGTAAATTGCTCTGGGAAAAAAAGACGGTCCTGCTTTCGGGACCGTCTTTCTCCGCCGCTTAAGAGTGCCAAGGGTTTCAAACGCGCAGTTGCAATCGTTCTTGAACCTTCATACCCTCACGTCGTCACGAATGAAAAAACTATTTCTCGGGTTGTTTGCCTCGGCCGCCTTCTGCTCACTTTTGACGGGTTGTAGCTCGGTGCAAGGCTATTCGCTCCGCTCGTATCAGGGCCCGCTGCCGATGGAAGATTACAGCTATGTTTCGCCGGAGACGTACGGCGTGCCGAGCGCTCTGCGTTAATCGGCACGGCGGCTTCGGCCACCCTCGGTTCCGTCCTCTTCGCAGGCGATTTCGCCGATTCGCCGCTTTTGATACCACGCCATCGCAAATAAATCCGCGATTCCCCGCCAGAGACGGTTGTGCAATCCGTACTTTGAGACGCCAGCGATACGCGGACGGTGATGGATCGGTATTTCTATCGCCCTGGCTCCCGCGCCATGCACCAGCACAGGCAGAAATCGATGGAGCCCATTGAAAGGGAAAATGCCTCTCAACGCGGAACGTTTGAAAACACGCACGGCGCAGCCTGTATCCGCGAAATCAACTTTCAGGGCAAAGTGCCGCGCGCGACGGGCGATTTTGGATGAAACACGGCGCACCCAATTATCCTTTCGTTTCGCCCGAACGCCGCAGACGAAATCGCAGTTGGACAGCTCTTTGAGCAGGCGGGGCAAATCCGCAGGATCGTTTTGCAGGTCGCCATCCAAAGTGGCGATCAGCGGCGCGCTGGTTTGCTGAATACCCGTCCAGAGAGCAGCGCTTTGGCCGGCGTTTTTTAAATGCCGGACACCGCGCACGCGCGGCTCCAGTCCGCGAGCCTCACCGACTTTAGCCCAGGTGCGATCGCTGCTTCCATCATCCACGAAGACCAGCTCGTAATCGATGCCACTCGACCGGAAGGCCTGCTCGACTTCCCGCATGAGGGGAAGGATATTCTCCTCCTCGTTATAGACGGGGACGATGATGGACAATTCGCGCGACATTCACGGGAATGACAAAGGACAAAAGGAAAAATGACAAAGGAAAACCACAGGTCGGAAATTCGGACGGGAACTTTCAGCTTCCGCCGCCGTAATAGGCATCCACCTTCG
>DASYTB010000323.1:0-4096 GCA_036002705.1 Verrucomicrobiia bacterium | reverse complement strand
AAATGGCGATTCCGATCACCGCCAGGAACCCACTCATCAGAACGCAGATCTGTAAGAAGGCCCGGAATAATTCACCCCAGGTGATCGCGCGCCCGCTGCTCAGATTATCGACGGGCGAAAAACCGCGCGCGAGATTCATTGTACCGAGCAACCCTTTGGCTATCGGCACCGCAATTACGTTGAGAACTCCCGGGCTATCGGCGCGGCCAGTGTTCGGATCGACCGCAAGGATTCCGTTCTCCTCAACGATCTGCTTCAACGTGCTGGTCGAGAGGCCCAGCAGCAGCACGGCCACGGAACAAAACGCCGCGACCGGAAAGGAGAGGAAAGTCGCGCCGGTCAGCCCGAGCGCGGCTAATAATCCGAGCCAGCAAAAGATCACGGCTAATCCGCGAACAAAATTAGCGCCGAAGCCGCCAATTCGATAAAGGACTTCCATGCCGTCATCAGGAAAGAGCAAAGCTTTGTCGGTGAGGTTATCAAAGCGGATGTCCAGATAGCCCTTTTCATCGACCAGGTTGGCTGGAATCGGAAACTCGACGTAAGCCTCCGCCAGCATCACGAAGTTCGTTTTATATTGCCGGTTGCTATTCAAATTGCCGAACTCCCAGAAAGTCGGAAAGCGTTCGTTGGAATCCGGAGTCGGCGGATCGAACCGGGCGCGAATCGTGAAAGGACGGTTCTGGAACGCCCCTGGATCTCCCACATAAATGTGCCAGACCCGGCGCCGATTCGGCGCGACGAGTTGGTCGCGCGATTTCAATTGCTCGCGAATGATCGTTTGCACCTGCGGAATGCTGAGGCCTTCCGGCGGCGCAGATGCTTTCAGTTTCTGCGCGACGACCTGACGCGCTTTTAGGTCGTAATCAGTGGGCGCCTCGCGCGCGACCTTGCGCGCCACGAAAACTTCATTGCGAAGCGTCTCCTGTTCTCTGGCGCTCAGGTTCCGCGCCCGCCATTGCATCATTCCGTAAATGCCCACGCCAGCAATGGTGAGCAGCAGCGCGTTGAGCATCAAGATGCCGAGCCATTTCCCAAACCAGATCTGCCAGCGGGCGATCGGTTTCACCACCACCATTTGCAGTTGGGCTTCCTCGATTTCACGCGCGAGAATCCCACACGACAGCCAGAGCGTGGCGAAGCCCAGCAGAGCGGTGGTGAGACTCAGTGTGTAGGTGAGAATGATCTGCGTGAAGCCGCGCGCGGTCCCATCGTCCTTAATCACCAGCGGCAGGAGAATCACCCCGCCAATCAGAAGCAGCGTCATGACCAAAACAACCCGGAAGCGGAACGCCGCGCGTAACGACAACAATGAAATGGCAAGAACTCGTCGCATGAATCCTGGTACTAGCCTTTAAACAGCGGAAAAGTTTCCCGCATATAATTCGACACCGGCGCGCGCTGTCAGTTGCGACCAAATCATAAATCGACCCATGTTTCGTCCGCGGATTGCAAGCGCGCAAGATACCTTTCCGAGGCACACCCCGCAAACGAATAGCGCGGGCCGATTCCTGGTTTCCGGGTTGGGGCGGCGCCTCGTGAGAGCGCCGCACTCGCTTTCGTTGCGTCAGCGGCGCTCTGACCAGACGCCGCTCCATGGTCGCTTTTAGACTTTCACCATTTTCCATTTCCCTCGGCGAAAGATGAGAACGGCAAGGATTGCGGACAAGGAGAAGGAAAAGGCTTGCGCGCTGAAAACCCCGGCCGGGCCAAGCATGAGGACCTTGGCCAGGAAATACGCGGCGGGAATCTGAATAAGCCAAAAGCAAAACAGATTCAGATGCGTGGGGGTTCTGGTATCCCCTGCCCCATTGAAGGCCTGCCCAATGACCATCCCGTAAGCGTAGAAAATGTAACCGAGGCAAATGATTCTTAAACAGAATACCCCGGTCCGAATAACTTCCGGATCACTCGAATAGATGTTCAGGATTCGCCCGGCCAGGATGAAAAACAGGACGGAAACGGCGGTGAGAAAAAGCATATTGTAGTACGCGGCGGTCCAAACGGATTTTTCCGCGCGATCCGGTTGTTTCGCGCCGAGGTTTTGCCCGACGAGGGTGGCGGCGGCGTTGGCCAATCCCCAGGAGGGCAAAATGGTGAAGACGATGGTGCGAAATGCGATGGTGTAACCGGCGACGGCGCTGCTGCCGAACGTGGAGAGGATCCGCACCATGAAAATCCAACTCGCCGAGCCGATGAGAAATTGGCTCATTCCGCCCAGCGCCACGCGGAACATTTGGCGCATGAGAGGAAAATCAAAACGAATATTCTCGAGGCGGACGCGAATCAGCGAGCGATCCGTCGTGAGGTTCCGAAATTGAAAAAGCACGCCGATGCCGCGACCGAGACTTGTGGCCACGGCCGCGCCAGTGACGCCGAGCGCCGGAACGGGACCAAGGCCGAAAATGAAAACGGGCCCGAGCAGCATGTTCAGGATGTTCGCGAGCCACAGGACGCGCATCGCGATGGAGGCGTCGCCCACGCCGCGAAACACGGCGTTGTTGAGGAAAAGGAACATGACGATGATGTGGCCCCCCAATTGGATGCGGGCGTAGGTTTTCCCTTCCGCGATGACGGCCGGGGAAGCGCCCATCAAATGCAGGATGTCACCGGCGAAGATGATTCCAGTGAGGCTGAGCGGGATGGTGATCAACACCGCCAAAAGCAACGCCTGCATGCCTGCTTCGGCCGCGGCTTTGAAGTTCTTCTCCCCGGCGCGACGAGCCACAAACGCGGTCGCCGCCATGCTTAAGCCAATGGCGATCGCGTAGATGATCATCATCACGGATTCTGTTAATCCCACCGTGGCGACGGCGTTCACGCCGACGCGGCTGACGTAAAAAACGTCCACAACCGCGAAGAGCGATTCCATGATCATCTCGAGGATCATCGGTACCGCGAGCATGAAGAGTGCTTGTTTGATACTTCCCGAGGTGAAATCCTTCCGTTCTCCGGCCACCGCGCGCTTGAGGAGTTCCAAAAAACTTTTACTTTCGATAACTGCTATTTCTGACTGCATACAAAAAAGACCTTTTTGTTCCCTTGGTTGAAAATGCGCGCGATGAAGACACGCCAAACGCGTGGAACCCGTCGAAAAAGAAGCTACCGAGAAAAGAGATGATCGCCCGGTCAGCCCCTTAGGGGGCTACCTGAACCGAATTGAAATTCGTGACTATCATCACGGAAAGTAAGCCCGACTAAACAGCCGGTGTCAACGGTAATTCTCGTCCGCGCATCGTCGCGCGTTTCGCATTCGCCAGAGTAAGAGGCGCATTGTGTGAGATTATTGTGCGAATTTTCGAGAATGGCAGTTACGAGTTCGGTCCTTAAGTATTCATCCAGAGTAGCTTATGGCGAATTCCGGCCGAAAATTAACGAGCAAGCTATTGTGCGAAGATGCCCTTACATCGAGCGGCGCCGTGTACGCAAAAAAGGCGAAGCGGTGTACGACGCCGCAGGAAGTTTTCCTTTATTTTAGTTGTGCGCGGCGGCCTGGGCAGCTTGCGGAGTAATATTCACGCGCTTGCTGTCCTTATCGAACTTCACCTGGCCATCGACCAGGGCGAAGAGTGTCCAATCACGACCGGTGCCGACGTTTTGCCCGGCGATAAATTTGGTTCCGCGCTGGCGGACGAGAATGCTGCCGGCGCTAACGAATTCGCCGCCAAATGCTTTTACTCCAAGACGCTTGCTATTGCTGTCACGGCCATTCCGGCTGCTGCCTTGACCTTTTTTATGAGCCATAAACCTTTAGATTTTAATTTCTTTAATTTTGAGGACGGTCAGTTCCTGACGGTGTCCCACGGTGCGATGATAGCCTTTGCGGCGTTTCATTTTGAATGCGATCAGTTTCGGACCGCGTTTGTGTTCGACCACATCGGCCAAAACGGTCGCGTTCTGAACCAACGGAGTGCCGACCGACACGTTGCCATCCCCGCTCACGAGCAAAACGCGATCCAGCGTAAGCTCCTTGCCCGCTTCAGCTTCCAAACGATCCACCACTAGAGTCTCGCCCGCGCTCACGCGGTATTTTTTACTTCCAGATTCAACAACAGCGTACATATGACCCAAAAAAAGGGGCCAAATAGAACCACAT
>DASYTB010000322.1:0-11224 GCA_036002705.1 Verrucomicrobiia bacterium | reverse complement strand
GGGATCAACCTGGATCCACCCTGGCGGTCCTCGCATTTCTGAAAATTCTCGAAGCAAAGCCGGAGCTGGCCAGGAACTTTTTTCTGTTTGTCTATCCGATCTGCAATCCGACCGGTTTCGAGGACGGGACGAGATGCTCGCGCCGGGGGCGCGATCTGAACCGGGAATTTTGGAACAATTCGCTCGAACCTGAAATTACCTTGTTGCAATCCGAGATTTGCTCCCATGCACTGGACGGGATTATCTCAATTCACTCGGACGAGTCGAGTTCCGGCCTTTACGGCTTCGTGAGGAACACCACCTTCGGAAAGCAAGTTCTCGAACCGGCGTTGGCGGAGGCTGATCCCCTTTTGCCTCGCGCTTCTGATCCAGTCATCGACGGTTTTCCGGCTCACCGGGGAATAATCCGGGGCAGCTATGCGGGCGCGATCAGCGGCCCGCCCATGCTCCGGCCGCGGCCCTTCGAGGTAGCGCTGGTCGCCCCGAAGCTTGCCTGCCAATACCAGCAGGAGCAGGGAATTGTCCTGGCGGTGCAAGCGATTTTGAGCCGCTTCCGCGAGTTCATTTCCTACGGACAAAATCTTTAGGCGAGGCCCTGTCACTTCAGGACGATTCTCGAAACCGTCAGGAGCACTTCCAGAATGGCGTTCGTGACACGCGCACCAGCATTTCGGGGCGTATCTCGCCAGGCGCTGGAACGGCTTGTCCGCCAGGAGGACATAGGCCGCTTTGCTATTGATTTGGCGGAAGCGCGAGTGGATCCGCTCGGGCGAGCCGCCGCCCACTCTTTCATCGATCAAAGCCACGACGCAAGCTCCGGGAGCCGGGCCGGCAAGGTTTCATTTTCGTTGCCTCGCCTGACGCATTCGCGATCATCAGCACTTATGAAGCATGAAATCAGGGCAACTATGCCCACGGCGTTCCAGCTCCCGTTGATTCTTCTCATGGTGCTATTGGCCGGGTGCACTTCGCTCCGGCAATGCCGCACTGACCTCTCGCCTTGCCAGCCGAGTGCGTCCGACCCCGGTGCCTGTGAACACGCCGCTCTCGAAGAAACACCTTCTTACCTTCTGGGATTTGTGGAGGTGGACGATCAAGGTTGGCTCTTTCAGAGAGACCAGCTCAAAGCGGTGCTCGACCGGATTGGCCAGGAAGAGAAAAATAATCGCCTGCTGATCGTCACCTTCGTGCACGGCTGGAAGCACAATGCCAGGACCGACGATACCAACGTCGAGATGCTGCGAAAAAACCTTCGGATTCTCAACCTCCTCGAACGCTCGGTCAGTAAACGCGAAGGCCGTCCAGCACGAAAAATCGTAGGGGTCTATTGCGGATGGCGGGGATTATCTCAGACGCTGCCCGTTCTAAAGGAGTTCACCTTTTGGGAACGAAAGAATACCGCGCAGGAGGTCGGGAGGGGCGCGCTGGGTGAGGTCTTCATGAAGCTGGAAGACATCCGAAACCAAAGCCATATCCAACATACGAACGAGCCTTCGCAGACCAGACTGATCATCGTGGGCCACAGCTTTGGCGGGGCCGCGACCTTTTCTGCCCTCTCCGCCTTGCTCACCGAGCGCGCCGTGCACGATGCCGATCATATCACCGAGGGACGCTACCGCTTCGCCGATCTGGTGATGCTGGTCAACCCCGCGTTTGAGGCAGCGCGCTTCGAGATTCTGGAAGAGGCAGCACGCAGTGAAAACGGCGCCACGAGCAATCAGGTGAGTATCGCTATCTTTACTTCCAAGAGCGACGATGCCACGAAGATTGCTTTCCCGCTGGGGAGGTACTTCTCAACGTTGTTCGAGAAATACAAGGATGATTTCCAGAAGAAGGCGAACGTCACCGCGGTCGGTCACTTTCAGCCGTTTATTACGCATGACCTGATCGACACGACCGCTGAAGCGACCTCGCGCGTTAAGAATGGAGATAACAAAACAGATGAGGTGGCTGGCGAAACCGAAGGAGAGACTGACCAGGTGCTCGCGCTTCGGGCGCAGGTGCGGGCCAGCCGAAAGGCGCGCGTTGAGGAATCAGCTAACGAAGAATTCCATTTCAACGGCAGCGACTTGCGCCCGCGTCCGGGTCACGATCCGCAGTTTCCGCTCTACGTCGTTTCCGTCGATCCCAGGATTATTCCGGACCACAATGGCATCGATACCAAGCAATTCCTGCGCTTCCTGGGCCAATTTGTCCTCGCCTTTCTGCCTCCGGACTAAACTCCGCCTCCGCCCGGTGGCCGGGATCGGACCGGCGCACAGACTCCGAATGATTACTCTATTCGTTCCTCAATTCGCGATGAGGAATCTTTGCGGCGACTGAACCGCCGTGGTTTTGCCGCTGAGGCTATCGAAAGCTTCGAACGTCGCACGGCACGGTGGCGCGAATGCGCCCGGAGTTGCGCTCGAGACCGTCACCACGCCGCGAAGTTGCAACTGGCTGGCGGGCGCAACATCGCCGGGCGTGTTCACCGGTATTGTGGATATCGCGGATGGGAAATCGAGGAACGTCGCCTCCCCCGGTTTAAGAATGTCCGAGGCGCGAGACACCACATTCCCGCCCGCATCGAAGAAAGCGAGCGTTACGCGGCAAGGGTCGGGCGGGAAGAAGACATTGCCAGACTCGCTGACATTCACAGCGTTGATCCGCGCGGTTTGGCCCGGGATGATTCCCATGATCCCGAAGGTCCTGGACGTTCTGGGTGGATCGGGCTGCGGATTGAATTCGACCAGCGAACCCGGTGTTTGCGCTCCGGAGGTTAAGAGCGTTTGGCCCGTGCGGTTGTCGATAATCTCGATCGTCGCAATGCAAGGCCCCGGCGGAAGGAGAGAAATAGCCGTCGCTGTTGGCACCCGAAGAAAATGAATCAGCGGGCGAACCTCCGCGCGCGCCGGCGTTGGCGAAACGGCGTCCGTCGCCCCGGGAAAAAGTGAGTCACCGTTCAAATCGATATGCACCGATGCCCCCGCCTTGATCGTTTCCTGGACGGCCGGCAGCAATTGATTTCCTTCGCTATCCAAAAAAGTCAGCTCGACCCTGCAGGGGTCAGGCGGGAGTTGAGGCGCGGACGCCGGAACATCCGAAACATTAAGTCGCAGAGTTTGACCGCGAGTGATCCCGAACATCCCGAAGCCCGGAGGATCCGGTTGCGGGTTGAAAGCGCGAACTTCCTGGAACGCGAGTAAACCCGTTGCCAGCGTGATAGTCATCAGGTGCTTTTTCATGATTCTCCTGTGCTTTGTGTTTTGGTTAGCTCCTATTCAAAATTCCTTCCTTCCGTGGAATGTCAGCGATGGGGAACGCCCTCACGGGTTTGCTCAATTCAAACATGGACAGTAGGCATCGAAGCGGTTTCGACGCTATGCAGAAAACCCTGATATTGGAGACGGTGAATGCACGCGACCGCCAATCGGATTTGCAAGTCCAAACCGGACCAAACGCGGACAGAGAGCATTTGAACGCCGGCAGCGCCGCGAAAAAATTTGTTTGCGTGACAGGTCCGTGGTGATATGCCAACTCTGCATTTCCGTTGACAAATCGAGCAATAAACTGGGGGCACGCGGTATTTGGCATTTTTTTGGTCATTGCCTCGACTGTCCTGTCTAAGGCCGATTCGAGCGCGAATCAGGCCAACCGAGCGACGGCATCAGGGACTCGGGATGAAAGCCGATTCCATCCAAGTTTCTATCGAGTTGGCGCAGGCGGTGAAATACACCAGATGCCTCCGACCGGCAGCGTCCGCTTGCAACTTGCTCCCGGATCGATAACCACAAATGCGGATTGGCGCGAAGGGGATGAGTTTGTGAGTGCATTCGGCGCTCCGACGGTGGCTCCAGGATGGAAAGTGGACCGATGGCGGGTAGAACAGGGCCTGCCCGGAAACCACGTTCGCGTCCTCCTTCAAACGCGGGATGGTTACTTGTGGATTGGCACCACTTCAGGTTTGGTGCGATTTGACGGCCGACGCTTCGTCATTTTCGATCAACGAAACGAACCGGAAATGCTCGCCACTGGAGATGACATCCGATCTTTGGCCGAGGACAATAGCGGGACACTCTGGATTGGCACGCGCCACGGTTTGTTGCAACGACGAGAAGGGATTTTTGTTCCACTTTCGGAAAATTTTGGTGAGCTGACAAAGGCTCACATCACCGCGTTAAGCTGCTATCAATCGAGTGATGTTTGGATTGGAACCGAGAACGGCGTTTGGCATTGCACCGGAAACGATGCTGCGATCCTGCCATCTCCAAGGCACCTTGTCTTCGATCTTCGGGCAACTCCTGAAACAATTTATTGCATCGACACCGATACAGTCTGGGCCTGGCACCGTTCGTCTGCTCCCATCGATGAAATTCATTCCCCACTAAATGACTTTTCGAGGCGCCTGTGGCTCGACGGCTCCATGGAACCCCTGTTCGATCAGGTAGTTCTAACGAACCAAGGCAAAGGCCCGATCTTCCGTATGACCCTCGATTTTCATGGAGGCCCCTTGTTCGCCACGCAGAATGCCGTTTTGCGATGGAATCGCGGCACGGGCGGCCTGGAGGAGGCGGTCTCCGGGATTTCGAATCCGGACGAACCTTTCTATAACTACCGACCTGTTCGTCTTGAAGAGGGATCGGGCGCACAGCTTTGGTTGAGTGGTGGCCGCGAGGCTGTCCTTGGAACGGCCAATAACTCTAGACTCGTCAAATTTGTGTCACCCGACGGCCCAATTACAGATGTCGAGTGCCTCCTCCGGGATCGCCAGGGTAATCTTTGGGTTGGCACTTCTTCGGCTGGTTTGATCCGTATTGGGCGGAATGATCTGGCCACTCTAAATCTGGTCGAACCATTCGGTTTCGAAGACCTCACGAGTGTTACCGAAGCGATGGACGGCAGTATTTGGTGCGGAACCAAAACGGGCGTTCTGCAATGGGGCAAGGATTCGTTGCGAATATTTCAATATCCAGGCGCCGTTCTGTACGAAACTGCGGTTGATTCAGTCGCGCGGCTCGTTTCGGGACAGGTCTGGGCCAGTTTCGGTCAAGAAGCTATTCTCGAACTGGACGGCCATGTTAATCGTGCTTCATCTCTTCCCGCATTTCTTCCTAAGAATCGCCTCCCGAGCCCAGGCGGAAAGGCTGAGGTGATTTATCAGACAAGGAACGGCATTTTATGGATCGGTACAAAGTATGGGCTTTATCGTCGCGTTAATGATGCCGATGCCGACCTCTTTACCTTACGGAACGGATTGGGCGTTACAGATGTTCGCGCGCTGCTGGAAGACCGGGAAGGAACACTCTGGGTTGGAACTTATGGCGGGGGCATCAGTCGAATGAAAGATCAAACAGCGCCGGTCTCAAACACAAATGTCTTTGAGACCTTCACGACACGTGATGGACTCTCTCATAATCGGGCTTGGGCTCTTTATGAAGATTCGAGCGGTATCATTTGGATCGGGACCGAAAACGGCCTCACACGGATGGAAGGCGGCAGGTTTTTCGCATTTTCAACCGCACAGGGATTATTCGATTCCGAAATCAATCACTTGATCGAGGATGATTTTGGCCGGTTTTGGATCAGTTGCAATCGCGGAATCTTTCGCGTCGCACGCTCTGCGTTGAATGCCGTCGCAAGCGGGCAAGCTTCGCGTGTTTCTTGCACTTGCTATTCCGCAGCCGATGGCATGCTGGATGCCGAAACCAACGGCGAGCATCAACCGGCCGGCTGTAAAGCCGGTGACGGACGTCTTTTCTTCCCCACGAGGCACGGGTTGGTGATTATTGACCCCAAAGGAATAAGAGACAAGCCCGCGCCCGCCGTGTTGATTGAGCAAGTGCTTGCGGATGGCGTGGTGATTTTTGGGGATCGCGCCGTCGCCCGCGCAGAAACGAAAATTGGGCCGGAACAGCGATCTTCCGTCCGAAGTGAAAGCGCGGCCAATTCCGCCGGTTCGATTCACGCGGCAACTGTTCTTCCGGCAGGTCGAAGTCGCACTTTGGAAATTCATTATACGGCCACTTCGCTGTTTCCATCGCGCGGCCTTTCATTCGAGCATCAGCTCAAAGGCTTCGACTCGGCCTGGCGCACGGGCAACGCAGACCGAGTTGCCTCCTATAATAACCTTCGACCCGGCTCTTATGACTTCCGCGTCCGAGCTGTTAACCACGGCGGGGTGCCCAATGAAAGCCAGGCTCAATTCCGCTTCGTACTGAAACCGCAATTCTGGCAAACCTGGCCTTTCTATATTCTTTGTGGAGCGGCCGTCGTTGCCCTGGGAAGTTCAATTCAGGCATATCGCTTGAGAGTCCAACGTCACATCTTTCGGCTTCAACAGACGCACGCCCTCGAATTGGAGCGAGCCCGAATTGCGCGCGATATGCACGATCAACTCGGGGCCAAACTCTCGCTAATCGCTCTTGGAGCGGGGCAGTCGAACAGTTCGCAAAACCAAGTGCGCCAGACCGTTCGTGAACTGAACGACCTGATCTGGTCAATCCATCCGAAGAACGACTCGATCTCCGGTTTGGCGGATTTCCTTTCAAATTTCGCCAGGGAATATCTAGATGCGGCCGGACTCGCGCTTGACCTGGATTTTCAGCTCGGCTCGACCGATTTGTCTCTTCCAGGCACAACGCGCACTCAAATCGCCGCAGCCTTTAAGGAAACTCTTCGAAACGTCGTCCAACACGCGAAAGCAACTGGAGTCGGCGTGAAACTCGAGGTTCGGAACAACTCCCTCCTTATTGAAATCGCTGACGACGGATGTGGATTTGATGTGTCTCGCCCTCTCGGTCACGTGGGTGGGTTGTGCAATATCCGCACGCGACTGGCGGATTTAGAGGGGGACTGCCAAATCGAGTCAAAACCTGGCCACGGCGCCTCCGTCCGTTTCTCCGTGCCCCTTTACCAGAAAACCCATGTCCAAATCGCCTGATCCGATCCCGGCGCGCATTGCCATCGTCGAAGACGATTCGGCATTTCGTAAGGAAATGACAGATCTTGTCAACGGCCAGCCCAATTGGCGCTGCGTCGCTGCCTGCGCCGACTCCGAAGAGTCCCTTCGTCAAGTTCCTGGATCGCACCCCGATTTGGTGCTTCTTGATATTCGCTTGGGCCGCAAATCCGGATTGGATATAATTTCCCGGCTAAAAGATAGATCTCCTCGGACTCATATCGTGATTCTGACGGTCGTTGACGATCCGGAGGAAATCCTCCGGGCGATGCAATTGGGCGCATGTGGATACATCCTTAAGGGGGGCTCGCACGCCGAATTGCAGGCTCAGATCGCAGACTCGCTTCAGGGCGGCTCAATCATGAGTCCAGCAATAGCGCGGCGAATTATCCAGTGGGTGCAGCAATACCAACCCCTCCAGCCGAAGTCCGATTACGGCCTGACCGAACGAGAATTGGAAATCCTTGGCCTCGCGGCCCGAGGCAAACAGCAAGGGGAAATCGCCACCCTCCTTTCTATCAGCAAATACACCGTCCGGGCCCACTTTCGCAACACCTACGAAAAACTCGACGTGAAATCTCGCGCCCAGGCCGTTCTCAAGGCTTTCGGACGAGGCTTCCCGATTGAAGGCTCCTGAGCGTCGCAAGATTGTCGCGAGCGGCCCGTCTCACAATTGCGGCAAAAAATAGTCCCTCGGTTCTATAGGCGGGCTCTAGCATTTCTCTATGATGCGAGCCGCGTTGCAGAGACTCGTTCAACTTTAACCAGATCACCAGGTCAAATTTATATGAAAAGGCAGTCAATTCATCGGCAACTCATAATTAAGGCTAGTCTCGTGGCCTGTCTCGCCTCATCGGGAGCTCGAGCAACAATCATTGGCGGGGCAGTCACGGGCGGAAACTCCCTGACCGCGAAGGGAGTTTTTAAAAAGCTGACTCCGCCACTATCAAATCCACATGGCGCAACCAACAGCGTGGGAAATGACACGTTTAACGACCCAAACCTTTATGGTTTTGATGAAAATCAAAATTTTATCGGTGCGGCCCCGCTGCATGTTGATGTGTCACGCAATGGTTTGCCCGGGGTGATTCCCGCTCGAACGGAGGTGGCGAGTCATTACGTTTTCTTCGATCCGGTCAACACTCCGCACCAGATTGGCTATGTTGATTTCGACGGTGAAATTCTGGCCATCATTACTAGTCGATTTAATTTGATAAGCAGCGATTTTCTCGCGCGCACGAGCGTGAACTATCTCAGTCCCACAAAACGCGGGCTCGAAGCCGACACGGATTCCGCTCGTATTGATCCGAATCATCCCAACCGCTTGCTGGTCAACTGGGCTGCCAGTTCGCCGGGGGATTACATTCGGGTTCTGACCGTGCATTCGCCACCGCAGCGAGAATTCTGGAACACAAACGGGCATTATTATGAGGCGGTTTTGGCGGAGGGCGGGATCTCCTGGACGGACGCAAATCAGATCGCAACCGGTCGCGGCGGTCATCTGGTGACGATTGACTCCCCGGCGGAGAATGAGTTTGTTTTCAACCTGGTAGCGAACCCTCGGTTCTGGGTAAAAGGAGGGACGACATGGTTTGGACCTTGGCTTGGCGCTCTACAACCTCCCGGTTCCATCGAACCAAGCGGCGGGTGGATCTGGGAAACATCCGAGCCTTTCATTTACGCTAATTGGGCTCCGGGGCAACCGACGAATTCCAAAGAAACAGAAGATCGTATCCAGTTCGGCGGCTTCACCAACATCTCTGGTTATTGGAACGATCTTGCCGGGGGAGATATTGGTCATGCATCAGGCTTTGTTGTAGAATATGATTCGAACCTTGCACCTAGCCTATCGATCAAAGGTTCACTTGATGGAAATGCGATGATAACGTGGAGAACGCGAATAAGTGTTACGTACTCTCTTCTCCAAACGGATGAAATAGTGTCCGGAACCTGGACAATAGTCACAAATGTTTTTGGCACCGGCGCGGATCTGACCCTCACTAATCGGTTGAACAGCCAGCGAAAGTATTACCGCCTTAGTTACTGAAGCTGCCCCCCACAACTTTCAGCCATATCTGCCACTCTCCTCCAAAAACCCTGACTTGTCGTTCTCCGACCACTACCCCAAATACTTTCTCACTTTTGCGGTCGCTATAAGCGAATCAGCCGGCAACCTCATACCGCTGCTCCTCACGCCACGAGACAAATCCTTGAGACTTAACATTTACCCATTCGCGCCCGATTTCTCCTTGCTCTTTCTTTCCGCTCTGCGCAATTTTCATTGTAACAAGCCTTCGGTCGGCGTGAGTGAAAAGTTCGCCGAGTGGAGCATTTCTCGCCCCCGCTCAAAAGTCGGCGCGACAGACTGTGTGTCGCTGCCGGATCCCAAAGGCCAAACAGAAGAAAGTTTGCGCCAGGAACATTTTGACTGCAGGATATTCCAAGCCAAGACTCCGAACTGCGTACATCCGCGCAATCCCCGGTGCGCCTGGCGCAATATTTCGCTTCCTTTGATTCTAAACCGCCCGTGATCGCATCTTGCGCGAATTTCACCTGCTCGATTTCAGATGCCCGCAAACAAATCCGAAGTCGGTATTGGAAACTGGACCCGCGCCGTCTCGCGGTTTTTCCAGAAACGACTGTGGAACTATCCATTTTTTACAGCGATTTTCCGTTCAAGTTATTCCCTTACAAAGGTTTCTACTGATTTTGGCAAAAACGCAGTCAACATTTTCATCCACAAAACGCAGTCCATGTGCTCTCCAACCACCGATTTGTCTGCCGTCCGCCGAACACGAAAGTTTCCGCCCTCCGAAAGCTTGGGGCGGTAACTTCAGCCGTGCGCCGGACGGGGCCGTTCTTTGACCTCTTATTCTGACACGCCGTGTTTCATCGACTCGTGCGATTGGCGGTGCAGAGAGTCAATTGTCTGAGCAAATCCCGCAACTGACCAAACAAACCGTTTTCCCGCTTGTCCGTCGAGGCATTCCAGAACAAGCTCCGAACAGTTCATTATGCAGGAGAGGTCCGACTTGAAGAGCGAAATCAAAAGAATGCTGGTTGAGAATTGCATGCTGCAAATCTCGCCCGACGAAATAAAAGATGACCACGCGCTCTTTGGGCCGGACAGTCTTGGGCTGGATTCGGTGGATGCGCTTCAACTTGTCGTCGCCCTGGATAAGAATTACGGGCTGAAAATCGCCGATCCGGAAGCGGCCAAAACAATTCTGCACAGCATTGATTCCATGACTGACGCTGTGCTACAACGAACGGCCGCGTGAGTTCGGCTCGATCTGAAGGCGAGCCGTCCCGCGCGTCGAGAGTTCATGACCGGGTCGTTTCTTCGTATGACCGAGACCGAATATGATACAATTGTAATTGGCGGCGGGCCGGGCGGCAGCTCCGCCTCAACCTACCTGGCCAAGGCCGGTCGAAAGGTGCTGCTTCTGGAGAAGGAGGTCTTCCCGCGTTTTCATATTGGGGAATCGCTCCTGCCTTATAACCGCCAGATTTTTGACGAATTGGGCGTTAGTTCGATCATCCAGGCGGAAGGCTTTCCGAAAAAATTCGGTGCCCAATTCTACATCGCGAACGGCTCCAGATCGATCAAGTTTGTTTTTGCCCAGGGTATTTTTACCCGCGAGACGGAGACCATTCAGGTCGAGCGGGCGCGCTTCGATCACATTCTGCTCACGAATGCCCGGGCGAAGGGCGTGGATGTACGCGAGGGCTGGACGGTGACACGCTTTGCCGAGGACGACCAGGGTGTGAGTGTTGAAGCCACAGACCCAAACGGCGTGAAAAATCGGTTCGCGGGCAAGTTTCTGATTGATGCGAGCGGCCGCGGCAACATGACCGGGAACCAGGAAGGGATCCGCGTGGTCCATCCGAAACTCAAGAAAATTGCCATTTTCGGCCATTTCCGAAACGTGCGCCACGACGAAGGGAAGGAGGCCGGCGACACGATCATCGTGCGCCTGGAAAACAAATGGTTCTGGATCATCCCACTGGCGAAGGGAAAAACCAGCATCGGCCTCGTCATGGAGCAGAGCGAGTTTGCCGAGGCCGAGGAGCCGCCGCAAAAGGTTTTCGAGAGGATCTGGCGCTCCAGCCCGGTGCTGATCGAGCGGCTGGGGAAGGCCGAGTTGGTCATGCCGATGCAGGCTACGAGCGATTTTTCGTATTATAACAAGCGCTACGTCGGGAAGCGCTTGCTCCGTGTCGGCGATGCGGCGGGTTTCATGGACCCAATTTTTTCCGCTGGCGTGTTTCTCGCGATGTACACCG
>DASYTB010000321.1:0-8042 GCA_036002705.1 Verrucomicrobiia bacterium | reverse complement strand
GATTGCGCGATCTGGCCGTCTTCAATCGCAGGCGTTCGATCAGCAACGAAAATGCGACCAGTCCCCGTCCTACTGCAGCCGACCGGACCTATTTCGGGTGATTGCCGTTTCGCTTTAGGAGGTTTTCCAGATAATCGACGTGCATCTTTCCATTAAGCGAGTTCCAAGGCTCGGGACCCCACGCTTTCGAACAGATATCGATATCGCCATCGCCATCCACGTCGCCGACCTGCAATTCGTGACCGCCCAGGCCGTCATCCAGGATGATATGCTCGATGAACTCTCCGCCGCCTCGGTTCTCCCAGAGAACCCAGCGTGGATTTTTTCGCCCTTCCGGCAACAGTTCTTCCTGTTCGTTGGATACAATGTCTGGGCGGCCATCGCCGTTGAAATCCGCAATGGCGAGGGCGTGCAACGAGCCGTAAGTAAAACTTTGTGGCAGCGATTTCTTTTCCCATGTGCCGCCTTTGCCATCGCGGTTCCGCAGGATCACGGCCTTTGAATCCACGATATCCGCGTCCAGCATCACGATCTCTTTTTTACCGTCACCATCGAAGTCCGCGAAAGCCGTGCGCACGCAAATGCCGTATGGTCCCTGTCGGCCCATTGGGATGCTGGCGTGCGGGACCCAATCCAATCCTTTGCCATCGCGGTTTTCGAACCATGTGTCCGCCCGCACGATATCCGGGTCTCCATCTCCATCGACATCCCCAATGCCATTCGGCGCGATGGCGCCATGCACCGGCGGACCCACGATATGGCGCGTCCAAAGATTCCTGGGATTTTCCGGAATTTCGAACCAGGAAATCGAATTCAGTTCCGTCCGCGCGTCGCCCATCATCACGATGTCCGGGCGGCCGTCGCCATTCATGTCCGCGACGACGATATCGTGCGCGCCCGCGACTTTATCGGCGAAGACAATCCGCTCGAAAGGCTGATCCGGTTTGCCAGTGTTGCGAAACCACACACCGCTGCAAACGAAATCGATCCACCCATCGTGATCGACATCAAGCGCCGCGAGGCCAACATCGGAAAGATAATTGGTGCCGATCAGATGCGGACGCCAATGGTCCGGGTCGTGATATTCGAACCAGTAAAGGCGCGCCGGCGGGACGCCGCGTCCGCCGAGAATAAAATCGAGCTTCCCATCGCGATTTACATCGACCAGTGCGGTGAGACCATAATCACCCGTGCCGCGATTACTCACCGGGAGGGCATCGCTAACAAGATGATCCGCGAAGGCGATCTGGGCCGAAACATTAAATGGCTCCGCCAGTGCCGCCACCAGAAACAGAATCGAAATACCACTATTCCTCGTCCGGAAACCTCGCGGCACACCGGCCTGCTCAGCGCGGCGCATCATGGAAAACATCTTCCTCATGGCTCAGTTGGAATATTCGTGGTAGCAAGAAGAACTTATTCTGTCTTGAGCGCAAACGGAAAGATATTTCCGAAAACCGAAGCAAGTGACACCAATGAGACTCGGCCTTCAGATTCTATTTGCAATCCTTTTTTCTGCATCCATTTCCGCTCGAACCGAGCTTGGCTTGGAGGGCACACATTTCACGATCAATGGGAAGCAAACCTTTCTGCTGGGAATCAGTTACTACGCGGCGCTGGGCGCTTCGGATTCTTTCATCAAAAACGATCTGGATGATATGCAGCGCGACGGCTTCAACTGGATTCGCGTTTGGGCGACCTGGGCGGGATTTGATAACAACATTTCCGCCGTCAAAAATGACGGCGCGCCACGTGAACCTTATCTCACCAGGCTCGAAAACCTTATCAAAGAATGTGAGCAGCGCGGCATGATTGTCGATATCACGCTTTCGCGCCAGAACGGGACCACCGGCGGGCCGCGCCTCCAGAAATTCGAAGAGCACGAACGAGCCGTCCGCGAAATCGTCGAAAGACTCCGCCCGTACCTAAATTGGTATCTGGACCTCGGTAATGAACGGAATATTCAAGACAAACGCTTTGTTCCTTACGAAGATTTGAAGAAACTCCGGGAGGACGTCCGCGCGCTCGATCCGAGGCGTCTCGTGACTGCCTCTCACTCCTCGGATGATGCGAGTTTTCTCAAAACGTTCGACAACTATCTACGCGTAGTGAAAGTAGATTTCCTCGTTAACCACCGCCCCCGCTCGAGCGTTTCGGCAAGCAAAAGTCACGCAGCGACCGAATCCTACCTGAAGCATGAAAGGGAACTCGGGCTGCTGGCTCCAATTCATTTCCAGGAACCGTTTCGGCGCGGTTATACCAAAGGTTGGGAACCGACCGCGGACGATTTTCTTCGGGATCTTCGAGGGGCGATTCAAGGCGGCACGGCTGGCTGGTGTTTTCACAACGGCGCGCAAGTCGGACCGCAAGATGGCCAACCGCGCCGCTCATTTGACCTGCGCGAAAAGCGCCTCTACGAGCAGTTGGACCCGGTGGAATTGGAAGTCGCAGGCAAGGTCAAAAGCGTCGTGGCAGCCGAAACGTCGGACGAGAACAAATAATCGATTCCGGTCCAGATCAATTCCGAAACAATTCAAGTTCGCAAAAGCGGCTTCCGGCCCCGCTTCTTTGATTTATCATGTGCTGACCTTCTTGCCGGAGGGGCGCTTCTGATCCACGGATTGGATACCACAATAGCTCCCGCCAAATAAAGCAGATCAGCTACGTCCGTCACTTGGCGCCACCCGCCGCCTCGACGAGACTCGACGACATATTCGCGCCGCATGCCGCTTCCCTTTCAGTAGCTTCTCGCTTAGATTCCGGACTTTTCCGGAGGTTGGCGGAAAAGATTTTTATACAAAACAGCATTAAATTGGTGTCCTCAGGGTGTAAAAGAGTGACGGAAGATCAGTTCAGCTCGAATTGGTGCGAACGGTTGTACGACGAAAAGGCCGTGCAATTGATCCTGTACGGGCGTGCCTTGGGGCTTTCCCATAGCGAAGCGGAAGACGTTGTGCAGGAAACATTTGTCGCGCTTTTGAAACTCGAATCGCGCCCGGAGAAACCGGAGTCTTATCTCTACCGCGCGATGCGCAACCGGGCGATCAATTTCAAACGCTCACTTTGGCGGCGGATTTGCCGCGAGCCGGAGTCCGTCCGATGGTTTGAAAAAGACGAGGATGAAACGGTGGTGGAGAAAGAGGCGATGCGCTGCCTTTCCAAACTTCCGCCGGAACAGCGGGAAGTGATCGTGCTGAAGATCTGGTCGGAGCACACCTTCGAGCAGATCGCCGAGCTGATGGATCTTTCGCCCAACACGGTCGCCGGGCGGTACCGCTACGGCATGGAAAAGTTACGCGCTTGCCTGAAAGGAAAATCTTATGAACGACTCGAGCACTCTGCCTATGAGGAAGTGGACGCCACGCCAACCTTCGCCTGAGCTGCACCGACGGATTTTCGGCGAGGCCCACGAAGACTTCGAAACGATCTCGCGCGACGCGGCGGGCGCGGGGGTTATTTCCTTAGGGCGTTTCGCGGATTTGTCGCGGTGGCTGGTGCCGGTCCTCGGCTGTTTTCTGCTGGTGCTGGCCTCGTTCTCCAATCACAGCGCGCTGCACGAGCCGATGTATTTCGCCGGCACGAACCTGATGTTCCCGGCTGATCACAGCGATATTAATTCTGTTCCGGCGCGCCATCTCGAATCGAATTTCGCCGTGCCGAAACTGCTCGCGAGCCCCGGCGCGAGCGCGCTCTTAAGTTCCTATACGAATAAATTGATCCAGTAAGCATGAGTAATGAAAGTAAGCCTGCCAAAAACGCAGCCGATTCAGGGAAAAGCGCCGCCGAACCAGGCAAGTCCGGGCAGAAACCCGCCTCCGCATCGTCACCCTCAGGAACGGCAGGACAAAAGGCTCCCGTTCGCCCACCTGCGCTGAGGGGCGATTCCAAAGGAGCGGGCGGGACCTCAATTCCGGCGGTTGTTCCGAATCTTTTCCGGCGCTGGGACTGGATCACGTTCGGGATCACAGCATTTGTCGTCTTCTGCGGCTATTTTTACACCCTTGCGCCGGACGTGACGCTGGAGGACTCGGGCGAATTGGCGACGGGTTCGTTTTACGCAGGCGTGCCGCATCCGCCCGGTTATCCGGTCTGGACGATGTATAGCTGGCTCTTCACGGTCCTGTTTCCCTTTAAGAATGTCGCGTGGCGAGTTGGCCTTTCTTCGGCGGTGGCCGGGGCGCTTTCCTGTGGATTAATCGGGCTGCTTGTCTCGCGCGGAAGCAGCATGTTGATGGAAGGCATTCCCGATTTGAAGAGCGTTGAGTCGAAATACCAGCATTGGGTGAACCTGGTCGCTGGCTTTGCCGCAGGCCTGCTGATGGGCTTCAACGGCTTCATGTGGAGCCAATGCGTCATCGTCGAGGTTTATCCCTTCAGTGTGCTTTCGCTCATGGGGGTGCTCTGTTTCATGCTGCGTTGGGTCTATGCGCCGCATCAGCGCAAATATCTTTATCTCGCGGCGTTTACATTCGGAATCTGCCTGAACAATCACCAGACCCTGATCGTCGCCACGATGGGCATCGAGATTTTGATGTTGGCGGTCCAGCCAAAACTGGGGCGCGACTTGCTGGCCGTTAATACGTTGGCTTACATCGTGGGCCTGATCGCGAAAGCGAAGGGCACCATTACTTCTTTCGACGCCAACCCGATGCTTTTCGGCGTTTACAACGCCGTCGGGATTGGATCGGCCCTGGGTGCGGCGTTTCTTATGGCGAAAACGCGGAAGCTGTTTACGGAGTGGCGTCCGGTGCTCGTGATTATCGCTGGTTTCGTGGTCGGGCTGATGTTCTATTTTTACATGCCGCTTGCCTCAATGACGAACCCGCCTCTGAATTGGGGCTATCCCCGAACCGAGACAGGCTTCTGGCATGCGCTGACGCGCGGACAGTATGACAAAACGAATCCAAGCAATCCTTTCAGCACGCGGTTTATCGATCAGGTGATCATGTATGTCGCGGGCGCGATTGAGGAATTTAACTTCATCAATCTTTTGATCGGGCTGATTCCATTCCTTTTCTACAAGCGGATGCTCAAGCGCGACCGTGCCTGGGTGGTGGGCTTGACCGCGATTTACCTGTTTCTCGCGTTCCTCCTGCTCATCCTGCTGAATCCGAATATTGACAAGCAGGCGAAGGAGCAGGCGCGCGTGTTTTTCGCCGCCTCGCACGTCATTATTTCCATCGCTATTGGTTACGGCATTGCGTTCATCGGGACTATTATCGCCACTGAATATCAGAAGATTCATCGTTATCTGCTCGGCGCGGCGGTGGTAGCGGCCCTCGTTGCCCTCTACAACATCGTGGCGCTGAAAAGTCAATTTCCCCTCGACAAGTACAACGCCATTTTTCTTTTGATCCTGGCCCTGGTGGCGCTCGGAGCCTTCGCTGTTTTTCGTTCTCGGGCTCCGCTGAAGATCGTTCTCGCGATTTTTGCCGTCATGCCCCTCTACTCCGTGCTCGCCCACTGGTCTGATAATGAACAACGCGGCCATTGGTTCGGCTATTATTTCGGGCACGATATGTTTAAGCCGCCTTACGAAGTCGCGGCCGGCAAGCCGATTTATCCGCCGATGGAGAAGAACACGGTCCTGTTTGGAGGTACCGATCCGGGCCGTTTCAACCCGACTTACATGATCTTCTGCGAAAGCTTTATTCCGCCTACGAAAAAGCCGCAGGATCCCAATTTTGACCGGCGCGATGTGTATTTGATCACGCAAAACGCGCTCGCCGACAGCACCTATCTGGATTACATCCGCGCTCACTACAATCGCAGCGCACAGCAGGACCCGTTTTTCTTCGTCAATTTTCTGCGCTCGCAACACGAAGAGGAGATGGGGCGCACGAATCTCATCGCGCGGATGTTCCTGCCGGTGGACAAATTCTTTACCAAACTCGGCGCCCGGATCGAAAAACGCCGCCGCGTTGAAGGCGTTTATCCGCCCAAGGATAACCCGCCACCGCCGCCACCCGACATGCTGAACAATCCTTATGATGTGGGCGCGTATCTCTCGAAGGAAATTATCACTCCTTCGGCGGAAGATTCTCAGAAAGCTTTCGGCGACTATATCGCAGATGCGCAACGCCGGCTGCAGCACGACATGACGCATCCCAATGAGCCCAAGCAAATCAAGCCCGGCGAAGATGTGCGAATCGTGGATAATCGCATCTCCGTTTCCGGCCAGGTCGCGGTGATGGCGATCAACGCTCTCCTCACGAAGGTGATTTTTGATAGGAATCCGACGAACGAATTCTATGTCGAGGAAAGCTTTCCTCTGGACTGGATGTTTCCGCACCTGACGCCTTACGGAATCATCATGAAGATCAATCGCAATCCGGTTCCCGAGATTACGGAAGAGATAGTCAAGAATGACCACGAGTTCTGGAGCAAATACTCGGATCGCCTTGTTGGCAACTGGATCACCTACGATACGACCGTGAAGGAGATTTGCGACTTCATCGATAAGGTTTATCTCCGCCGTGATTTCAAAGGATTCAAAGGCACTCGTGAATTCATCCGCGATGACAACGCGCAGAAGGCTTTTTCCAAACTGCGCAGCGCGATTGGCGGGGTCTATTTCTGGCGCGTGCAGAAGCTGGCCAACGAGGGAGCAGCCGGAGGCAAGGCGGTCGAATACGCGCGGATGATGAAAGAGGCGGAGTTCGCGTTTAAACAATCGTTCGCCTATTGCCCCTTCAGTCCCGAGGCGGTTTACAAATATGTCACTCTGCTGGTCAACCTGGGAAGGCCGGCGGATGCGGAACTGATTGTCAAGACCTGCCAGAAATTTGATCCCGATAATCCGGCGATGGATACGCTCGCGCAAAATCTGGCGGATATTCGGAAGAGCCAATCGCAAACGGCCGCGCCTGTGGCGGCGCCGGGTATGGCGCCTCTGCCCTCGGCGGAAGCAAAATATCAGGCGGATCCGTCGAATCTGACGAACGCCTTTCATCTGGCTTCGCTCTACTTGCAGATGCAGCGAAGCAACGAGGCGATCGGTGTTCTCGATTCGCTGCTGACGAACACGAATTCGAACTCGCAAACGATTCTTTCCGTGGCCAATGCTTTTCAGCAGCTTGGAAACATTCCCGGTCTTGAGCGCGCGTTTCAGCGCGCCACCCAGGTCATGCCCGACAACCCGGAAACGTGGTATGATTACTCCCGGGTCGAAGCCGCGATGAACAAGCAAGCGGTCGCTCTGGTGTCTCTCAAGCGGGCCATCGATCTGAGCAACGCGCGCCTCGCCAAAACGTCGAATGCCTTTAACATCAAGAAAGATGCCGTGACGAATCAGAATTTCGCGGCGCTGCGAGCCAATCAGGAGTTCTTGCGCCTGGTCGCACAGTAGCGCCGCGGATCTTCTACGGTCACGACGCGCGGACATTCTTGTCCGCCCGCCGCTTGGCTACTTGCGGGCAAAAATGTCCGCGCTCCATTCGTGCCAACTAGAAACGGACCAAAGGGCGGGTCAAGATGTGCCCCGCACGGTAGCGCGAGCAGCGCGCGTTCGCGGGTTTGGTGACTTGCAATCCCGGAACGACTGAGATGAAATCTGGCCATGACCAACCGTTGGCCATGGCCGGACGTCGCCCGTTTTTTGGCGTCCTTGCTTCTTCTTTGTTTTGTTTTGAATGGCCTCGCCGCCGATCTCGACAAGTCGGATAATCCAACCGCTGAATTCCTCGCCACCGGCAAACGCTGGGCCGATTTTGTTGAACCTGATTTCCCTTTCTTTTCCTCGACACTGGATGCGCGAAAGTTGGGTGACGGGCTGCCGGACGACAATCTTACTCCCCGCGGTCTGATTCTGAATTCCGGCAACGGTGGTTGGGCTTGTTTCGATATTGATTTGCTGCGCTTCTCCGTTCTTTGGACCGGGCATGCTGTTTCCACCATGTCGATGGCGCAAATTTCCTATCACTCGCCCGGCACAAAATCCAAAGAGGGACAGAACGATCTGCCAAAGATTATCGGTGAACCGCTGCTCGCAAACGGCATTTATCCGGGCTGGCGCGTCGGCGAAGATTTTTCTCCCTCGTTTC
>DASYTB010000320.1:0-2066 GCA_036002705.1 Verrucomicrobiia bacterium | reverse complement strand
CCTGACAAGCTGCGCGACGCTTTCCGCTTACCTCAGCGGCATTCGCGATACCGCCGATTGCCTCAGCGGAGAAAAGCGTGAAGGCACTCTCGGCCTCCTTTTCCTGACTGACTTGAAAGGCTACGACGTCGTCATCGGCAAAATGGGCGCTAACTCCATCAACGCGTTCTATGGCATTCTGGCCGTCCTGCCGATCTTTGGCGTGCCGGTATTGATGGGCGGCATCACTCTCGGCGAATTTGGCCGCATGGCCCTCGTCGCGGTCAACGCGCTGTTCTTCTCTCTTTCGCTGGGAATTTGCGTCTCTGCATTCAGTCGTTCGGGACGAAAATCCGCCGCGATGACCTTTCTCCTCCTCCTGATTTTCAGCGCCGTGCTCCCGGCGATTGGCGGATATAAAATGTATCTCACCAGTTCATCTTCTCCCGATCCGACGTTCTTTTGGCCGAGCGCGGGCTATACATATTTTCTTGCCTGGGAAAAACCTTACAGAACATTTCCGGAAGACTTCTGGTGGTCACTCACGACCGTCCACAGTCTGGGTTGGTTTTTTCTAATTCTGGCCAGCATCGTCGCTCCTCGGTCGTGGAAGGATCGTCCGCCCGGAGTCAAAAAACTTCGCTGGCGTGAACGCTGGCTCATGTGGAGCCACGGCGATTCCACCGAACGCCTCGCATTCCGCCGCCGACTTCTCAATCAAAACGCATTCTTTTGGCTCGCAGCGCGGTCACGCCTCAAGCCCGCTTGTGTTTGGGCGGTCCTGGGACTGCTCGCTTGCGTCTGGGCATGGGGCGTCGGCAAGTATCACCAGGAATTCCTCAATCCCGGCGCGTATCTTCTCACCGGCCTCGTCTTGAATTTAATGCTTAAAGCGTGGGTAGCCGCCGAAGCCGGCCGCCAAATCGCCGAAGACCGCAAACTCGGCGGTTTGGAACTGCTTCTTTCGACACCGATGACCATCCACGATATCCTACGCGGTCAACTGCTCGCGTTACGTCGCCAATTCCTCGCTCCCCTCATCCTGGTGCTGGTGACCATTTTCGTTTTCATGTGGGCAACGCTGCGCGAGCCTGACACGGAAGACACACGAAGTTTCGTGCGACTGCTTTGCATTGGAGGCATGGTCATGATTGTGGCCGATTTAGTGGCCCTGTATTGGGTTGGCATGTGGCAGGCTCTAACAGCGAAAAACCCGAACCGCACCGCCAGCGCGAGCGTCGCGCGCATTCTCATTCTGCCGCCATTGTCCTGGGCGATGGTTGTCCTGATTGCGGTGTTATCCTCCGTTCGCGGCGGGCAAAACTACGAGTCCTGGCCGCACTTGCTGCTGGGATTGTGGTTCGGGCTCGGCATCATCGCGGACATTGGTTTTAGTGTCGCCGCGCGCCGCAGACTCCTCGCTGAATTTCGTTTGGCTGCCGCGCAACGTTACACTCCACGCGCAGGCTTCTTGAAACGCCTGTTCACCGGGAAAGAGCACTGATTGATTTACAAATGTTTTTGCCGTGCGAGGCGTAAGAACGGTATCTATTCGTATGATGCACGAAATCCGGATTCCGAAATCCGAAACAAACTCGAAATGCGAACTCCCGAGAGCCCAACTCCTCCCATTAACACCCCGCTTCAGCGGGGTGGCCGAGCGCATCCAAATCACATTAACTTTTTCAACAGTTTCCTTTAGTAAGTCGCAATTTTCCGCGAGCCTCGAAGCAACCCACTCGCTCCTTGACGTTCCAGTCTGCACTTCCACGGAGGACCTATGAAATCAACTGCCGCCGGCGAACACGTTTTAACGTTAAAACGTTAAAACGTTTTAACGCACGTCTTTGCCCATGACTTTCCTGCCTCTCGTCACTCGCGAACTCCGCGCCGCTTCCCGCCGGAAAAGCACCTATCGCATCCGGGGCTGGATCTCTGTCACTGCATTTGTCGTGGGACTTTTCTTCATCGCGATAGGTATGCTGGGCAGTCGCGACGCAGGCCAGGTGCTTTTCAGCTTTCTGACGACTTTTGCCGTCATCTTCGCACTGCTCGCCGGAATTTTCTTTACCCCCGATTGCATCAGC
>DASYTB010000319.1:0-2420 GCA_036002705.1 Verrucomicrobiia bacterium | reverse complement strand
TAAAAAGCGATTTTCATCGCTTCAACGGAGCTGCGCTTTTAATGGTGAACGCTCGGGCCGAAGCCCACAGTCAAAGCAATTCTTCCGTTTTTTTCAGGTTTCTTTAACCGCTCGCATTTTTCAGACAAGCTCTAACGCGCTGCCGCGTTGCGACTTCCAGACGTTCGGCGTTAAGTGCGAGAGTTGGCACGTCGATAGCTTATCGAGACCCGCGTCTCAAAACAGAGAGCTGAGAAGAGCCGGAACAGGGCTCAAACCTGCGCAATATGAAAGAATTCGGGCGAATCCTGGTGCTGATCGATAATCCGGCGGAATTGGCCACGGCGGCCCCGCTCTTCTCCCAACTGCCCGAAGGCTGGAAGGTGCACGTCAGCGAAAACGCCGCCGATGCGATTTGCCAACTCGGCCAGGTTCACTTCGACATGGTCTTCGTTGACTTAAAGGAAGGCCCTCACGCCAGTGCCCAATTCCTCCACGAAGTCTGGGCGCGCCATCCCGATACCATTCGTTTTCTCCTCGCCGGAAACATGGCGCCGGACCTGATGGTGACCTGCGCTCTTGGGCCTCATCAATTTCTCCAGAAGCCGCTCGATGCCGACGCGATTCGGAACGCTTTGGAGCGCGCCTCGCTGGTTCATTGTCTTTTTCAACAGAAGGATGTCCAGGCGTTGGTTTCTCGCATCCGCACCTTTCCCAGCCGTCCGACCGTTTACGTGGAAGTGATGAAAGAACTTCGTTCTGCTCACGCCTCGGCGATGAATGTCGGGGAGCTGGTCTCGCGCGACCTGGCCATCTCCGCCAAGCTTTTGCAAATTACCAACTCGGCTTTTTTCGGGTTCACCCGGCCCGTCTCCTCCCCTTCGGATGCCGTCCTGCTGCTCGGCATGGAAACGACCGCTTCCCTGGTTCTCGGGATCGAAGCTTTCTCGCGGCTCGATAACATCAAGCTCCTCTACTTCTCGACCGAGCAGGTTTGGAAACACTGCCAGGCCGTGGCCCACTCGGCCCGCGCGATTACGGAGTACATGACGAACGATTCCGGGCTCGCGCACGAATCTTACACCGCCGCCCTTTTGCACGATATCGGCAAGCTCGCTCTGGCGGTCAATGTCGAGGAACAATACCGGCTCGCCCTGAACAGCGCGCGGGAACAAAATCTTCCAGCCTGGCGGGTCGAACGCGAGATTTTCGGAGCCACCCACGCCGAAGCGGGGGCTTACCTGCTCTCTCTCTGGGGACTTTCCGCTCCCGTGATCGAAGCGGTCGCCTGCCATCACCTGCCCGCGCGCGAATTGGCGCCAGAATTCAGCCCCAGCACCGCGCTGCATCTGGCCAACGCACTCGAGGATGCCGAAAGCATGGCGCAGAACGCGCAGAACAGTTCGGCCGAGCCGGCGCTTGATCTTGATTATCCTCCCGAGCTCGGCCTGCAGGAGCATCTGGATGATTTTCGCGAAATCGTCCGCAATGCCTCGCGTCCTGCCATTGGTGTCACCCAATTCGTTCGTAGGCCGTCGCTGGCCTCCGAGCAAGCCACTGAAATCGCCAAACAGCTCGCCGCCGACCTTCCACCTCACGGTTGGTGGTCCCGCTTCCGTTCCCTCCTCGCCACGTAAATTCTGTGGCACAGACTCTCCAATCCCCAGTTTGAATGGCCGAAAGTTTCGGAACTGGTAAGTTCCGTAACCCGCAGGCTGGAAAGCCCGCGCTCCAGCAATGGCCAACCCCACTTGAACGCGATGGCCGGGTTAGATTCTTCCAGCTCTAGCCCAACAGCCCTAAACTCGCACTTTAATTCTCGCACGATCTGGCACAATAATTTTTGACAAAATTTGAAACAAGTCATTAACCATCAACCACAAAGAAATAAATGATGCAAACCACACCCGCCAAAACTCGCACGATAATCTCGGCGGTTCGTGGGCCGTGGGGGAAGTCGTCCTATGACGGAAGGGATGCGTTCCACCGTTCCTCCACCGTCTCCCAAAATAAATTCACGGTAAACGGTCCCGTAAACCCAAACCATTCCTCCGCACCAGGCGCATAGGAGCGCACCCCCCCTCCCCTTCTCTTTCAAAAGAGCCAGCGAAGGCCGATGCAAAAGAGGCCGCAACAAAACGAACCGAAGGCGAGGGCAATGGCACCGGGCAGGCGCTTCGGAGGGAGCTCGAACCACATGTAGAGGCTGCTCAGGACCATGAAGATCAAACCGGCGGCGACGACATCCATCGAATAAGCCCAAAGGGAAGTGAGCGCCCAGTCCCGCGTATTGCGTCCATTTGCACGCCGGTAAAGGCATGAAGCGCTTTGACCATCCCCCAGACGTTGACCTCCGCCTGGCGCACGTTGACGCGTTTCTTCGCGAAATCGGCCTTGAGGAAAAAGAAATGGCCCGGACGCCGAACCTGGAACTCGAAAAG
>DASYTB010000318.1:0-2307 GCA_036002705.1 Verrucomicrobiia bacterium | reverse complement strand
ATTCGCATTCCCTCCGGTACGCCGCCGATTTTCCTCGTCCACGGCGGTGAGGATATCATCAGTCCGCCGGAGCACAGTGTGCTGATGTACCTGGCTTTGAAACGCGCCGGAGTTCCAGCGGAGTTACACGTTTACGCCAATACCGCCCATGACTTCGGCGCGAGGGCGAACGCGCGCCCCTATTCGACCTGGACTGAATCGTGCCGCGCGTGGCTGCTGGACCAGGGATTCCTCGGCAGACCCCTGCAATCTCGGTAGCGCAACACCCGTCAATTAAGGCTTGAGCGGCACCCGAGCACCGATAATGCTCGGCGAGATGCCGAGCACAGCACGCGTGACGCGTGCACTACCCAACTTCAAGCGAATTGATCCGTATAGGTCCGGCAGCTCAAGGTTTTACGAATGGAACCGATGATTGGTTATGCGCATACCCCCTCGTTGATTTTCGCGAGGCGGACCGCAAATCAACTTGATCGAATCATCGGTGGTGAGAGTGGCCAAACTAATTATTGCGCTCGCTGGTTGGACGCTTTTTCTGGCGCTTTCGATCTTCGCGGCTGGACCCGTTGCGCCTCGAACAGTAACTAGATATTCCCTCACTTCAGCTAACGATTTTCCGGGGCGCGACCCAAAGGACTGGCGTCTTCTTGGTTCAAACGATGGCGGAAAAACCTGGAGCACTCTGGACGTTCGGACGAACCAGTTTTTTAACGAACGATTCGAGACCAGAGAGTTCAGTGTCAGCGCCACCAA
Source organism: Verrucomicrobiia bacterium (assembly GCA_036002705.1). Classification (GTDB taxonomy): domain Bacteria; phylum Verrucomicrobiota; class Verrucomicrobiia; order Limisphaerales; family SXQI01; genus DASVNK01. The sequence goes on along the minus strand of DASYTB010000318.1, from coordinate 1,554 downwards.
TCAACAGGCTTTCACAACCTTCCGGTTTGTCATCGATTCGATTCGAGATTGGGCAACCTCGGTCCAACTCGCGCACCTCCGGTTGACCGGCCGAGTGGGTGGCGGCGAGCCGATAGACATCACCCCGAGGGCTGGCGATCTCGTCACGGCGCAAGGCGAAAACAGTCCAGTGGAGACACGATGGCGGCTTTTCGATTCTGATCCCAAGACAAAATGGCTGGATTACGCGGTGGAGCATCCCGCAACGCGGTCCAGTTGGGTGCAGTGGGAGTACGAAGCGGCGGATGCGAGCGGCGCGGATTTCGTGCAACTGCTTTCCACGGTTCGTGAGGTGCAGGAGAAGGCGCGCGCCGCCGCCTTTTATTCCTACCGGATAGCCCTGAATGGCGAGGTCGTCTGGGCCAGCGCTCAGCGAAAGATGATTGTTCTCCAGGACGACAGCGGCGGCGTGCTGCTGGCTCTTGATCCCGCGAAGTATGGCCTGCAAGCGGGCCAGAAGATTTCCTTGCGCACGGATGCTCTGGTCCGGCGGCGGGGCGCGTCCATCGCGTTCGCGCAGAGTCCTGTGGCGAATAACGATGGCGTTCACGAAATGCGGGAAAGTTCCGGCTCCATTTTGCTCGAGTCAGGCAGGCATCCGATTCGTCTCGGATGGTTTAATGCCGAAGGCAGACGCGGATTGAACGTTGAATATGCGGGGCCGGGAATTGCTCGGCAACCCATTCCAAACTCTGCGTTGTTTCACCTCGTGGTCGAGACAGGCGGCGCGACCAACTGGGTCGCGGGACTGCATTACCGTTATTACGAGGGCGGCTGGGACACCGTGCCGGATTTCGCTTCTCTTCAATTCTTCCGAGAAGGAGCGATTTCCAATTTCGAGCTCAGCGCGGCTTCACAGCCTGAAGAAGTTGGCATTCTTTTTACCGGCTATATTGAGGTTCTCCGAAGTGGACTGTACACGTTTTACACGGCGTCCGATGACGGAAGTCTTCTTTACCTGGGCGAGCAACAGCTCGAAATCAAGGTACTTGGCTCGGGCGTTGCTTCCAGCCCTCGAAGGGTTATCCCCGGAAGAGTTCTGGCAAACGCGGAAGAACGTCGCTGGGTCATGGTGGACGGAAAAGTCGCCTTCGCAGGAAAGGGCGAAAACGGCCTGGAACTCGAGCTGATTTCGGACACGGGACGAATGAATGTTCTTGTTTCCGGCGCGGAGCCGCTGCCGTACCTGCTGAACAGCCGAATTCGCGCGACTGGTATCTGTCAACCGGCCTACCGCGGAGACCGCATTCGGGTGGCTGGAGGACTGATCGTCCCCTCCATGGAAGAAATCAAGGTGACGGAGTTCCCCGCCGCGACTTTTACGGAATACGGGCTCCAAAGGATCCAACGGGTGGCCAATCTCGCCACGAATATTACGGCGAATAGCCGTCCCGTTCGGGTCCACGGCCGTTTAAGCGTGGTGGCCGGAGCACTCTCCATCGAGGACGGAACCGGCAAACTGCTCCTGGAACCGATGCAAACGGATCTCGAAGCGACTGAGGGGCGCTTCGAAGT
>DASYTB010000317.1:0-3044 GCA_036002705.1 Verrucomicrobiia bacterium | reverse complement strand
GGCGAAGCGTTACGCCAATTTCCGCCCGCACTACCCGGCTGCGTTGTTCGATTACCTGGCGACGCTGGTTCCTCAAACCGCGACGGTTTGGGACTGCGCCGCGGGAAGCGGCCAGGCGACTCTCGATCTCGCCCGACGTTTTGCGAAAGTGATTGCCACCGACGCGAGCGCCGAACAAATCGCCTCGGCCACGCCTTTGAGCAATGTGGATTATCGAGTGGCGCTTGCGGAAGAAAGCGGCCTTCCCGCCAACTCAGTTGATCTGATTACCGTGGCGCAGGCGTTGCATTGGTTTCGCCTGGATCAATTCTTTGCCGAAGCAAGACGCGTCCTCAAACCTGGCGGCGTGCTCTCTGTTTGGGTGTACGCGACCAACCAATTCGAAAATCAGGCGGTGAATCAAATCGTTCAGGATTTCTATTTGAACGTCGTTGGCCCTTACTGGCCACCGGAACGGAAACTGACGGAGACCGGCTATCGCGGCATCGTATTTCCGTTACAGGAGCTCTCCACGCCGTTCTTTCGGATGCAGGCTCGCTGGGCGCTCGACCAGCTTCTCGGCTACTTCAGCACCTGGTCGGCAACCAATCGTTTCATCAAAGCGAATGGTCGTAATCCCATCGAACCTCTCGCCGAAGCGCTGGCGAAGGTCTGGGGCGACACGCATTCCCCTCAACTGGTCGTTTGGCCGCTTGCTTTGCGCGTGGGGGTCAACAGGGATCCGAAATCTGACCGCCGGGCCGACTAAGTGAAAGCGTAAATAGGGTGACGCTGGCGCGTATTTGCGTCTGGAACCACTAAGCCATGGAGTGGACTTTGCTCCGGCCCTGGAACTCCTGGAACTAAAGTCCCATCGGATTCGCGGAACGGAGGAGCGTTTTGGTGCGTCCAATGAGTATGAAGAAAATGTCTAAATCGAAAAGATTCGATCCGACGATGCTCAAAAGACATGAGGCTCGCCTCTCCCCCGCGCGAAGGTTGCTGATATGTTTTGGCTGGGTGCGATTATTCCGCGTGATTGTTGCTCCGGGCGTGTTTTCGGGAGCCGTTTCTAATTCCGATCGCAAGAATTGAGTCTCGTTTCCAGCGGCTCTAACTTAACAAATGGCCTTATACACGATGACGAAGATCAGCATTTTGTATCCGAGCGAGAATCAACCGCGGTTCGATATGAGCTACTACATTGGCACGCATATGCCCATGTCAATTCGGCTATTAAGCGCCCATCCCGGTTTCAAAGGCGTTTCCGTCGAGCGCGGCCTCAGCGGAGCTAAACCCCCGGCTTACATCGCCATGTGTCATTTTCTGTTTGATTCCGTTGAAGACTTCATGGCCGCGTTTCTTCCTCACGCCGCGATGCTCAAAGAGGACAGGCCAAACTATACGGACACCGAGCCGATCATCCAGGTAAGCGAGGTGCTTATTTCGCGATAGTGCCCGTCGTTCGGACCCCAAGCCTACATTAATGGATGTGCACATTCGCCCAGAGGGTTTTCCTTGTCGCCGGCATCACGCGCCCACCGCACCTCGGTCTTGCGAGCGCAGGCTAAAACCTTTAGCGTTCCTCAATCGTAAATTCGCCGACTCTCAGAATTTCCTGAAGGGGCATTTGCTCTTGCGTATGATTCGCGTCCACAATCTAACCAGGACCTATGGTGATTTGACGGCGGTGAATAACATCTCGTTTGCCGTTGAGCGTGGCGAGATTTTTGCCTTTCTGGGTCCGAACGGCGCCGGCAAGACCACGACGATCAAGATGCTCACGACGCTGCTCAAGCCGACCAGTGGGAAAGTCGAACTGGATGGCCTCGACCCGGCAATCGAACAGCACAAGGCGCGGCAGTGTTTTGGTATTGTTTTCCAGGACGCGAGCCTCGATTCCGAGTTAACCGCCTGCGAAAACATGGAACTGCACGGCGTTCTTTATCACGTCCCGCACCGAGAGCGCGCCGAGCGGATCGAAAGTTTGCTCAAGCTGTTTGAGTTGTGGGAACGGCGCGACAAGTATGTCAAAGAATTCTCCGGCGGCATGCGCCGGCGGTTGGAGATCGCCCGAGGATTCCTGCACACCCCGAAAATCCTCTTCCTGGACGAGCCAACGCTTGGTCTGGATCCGCAAAGCCGCAACCAATTGTGGACCCACGTCAAACGCCTGAACGAGACAGAACGCGTCACGGTCTTCCTCACCACCCATTATATGGATGAAGCCGAACGCGTGGCGCAGCGAATTGCGATCATTGATCACGGGAAAATTGTGGCCCAGGGCACTCCCGGACAGCTCAAGGAACAAACAAAAAGCGCCTCGCTCGAGGATGCTTTCCTGGCGTTAACGGGGTCATCGATTCGCGAAGAAAAGGCCGGTTCGATCGATCGAATGCGGCAAGTGGCAAAAATGTGGAGGAGATAAAACGATGGGCGCCATATACATTCTTTGGCTGCGTGAACTGAAGCGATACACACGGTCGCGCGCGCAAATAGTCGCGTCTTTAGGGCAGCCCTTGCTGTATCTGCTGGTGCTGGGCTTTGGTCTCGGCCCCGTCTTCCAGCAATCCGGGAATGGCAGTTACATTCAATTTGTCGCGCCGGGCGTGATCGGGATGAGCGTTCTTTTCACCTCGATTTTTTCCGGCATCGGTTTGCTGTGGGATCGGCAGTTTGGGTTTCTGAAAGAGACGCTCGTGGCGCCGGTGCCGCGCACCACGGTGATGATCGGCCGGACACTGGGCGGTGCGACCGTCGCAACCATTCAGGGTTCGCTCATTTTTATTGTCTGTTTGCTCGCCGGTTTTCGGCCGGCCCATTGGACCGGCATTCCGCTGGCCTTTCTCTTCATGCTTTTAACGGCCATTGTGTTTGGCGGATTAGGCACAGCCATTGGTTCGTTGCTGGAAGATATGCAGGGCTTTCAATTAATTATGAATTTTTTGGTCATGCCGATTTTCTTCCTTTCTGGAGCGTTGTATCCGCTGAGTAATTTGCCAAAAGTTCTCGGCCTGTTGACGAATCTTGACCCGTTATCTTACGGTGTCGATGGACTGCGCGGC
>DASYTB010000316.1:0-3318 GCA_036002705.1 Verrucomicrobiia bacterium | reverse complement strand
GCAGTGTGTTACCGCATCTCGGCGAATGTGTGGATGATATGGCGTTTTTGATGGCGCTGAGTTCGAAAACAAACGTCCACGGTCCCGCCAGTTACATGATGAACACGGGTTTTCTTATGCCTGGATTTCCCTCGATGGGCGCGTGGATTTCGTATGCTTTGGGCACGAGCAATGAGAATCTTCCCGCCTTCGTTGTTTTGCCGGATCCCAAAGGCCTTCCCTATAATCAGAAAGGAAATTTCACGTCCGGCTTTCTCCCGGTGACGCACCAGGGGATGATCTTGAACACCGCCGCGCCGGAACCCGTGGCCAATTTGCGGGCCCCCGCGACGGCGAATTACATCAATGCACAAACGGAGAAAGAAACTCTCGCCTTCCTTCATTCCATCAACGAGGCGCACATGGAGCAATGGCCGGGCGATTCACGACTCGAATCGCGTATCCAGTCCTACGAACTCGCCGCGCGTCTGCAGCTCGCCGCACCCGAGGCGCTGGAACTCAATGGTGAAACGGATGCGACACGCAAGCTTTACGGGCTGGACAATCCGATCACGGCGGATTTCGGAAAGCGCTGTCTGCTCGCGCGCCGGCTCGTCGAACGCGGAGTGCGCTTCGTCCAGGTCTGGAGTGGCGCGGGCGGGCCGAAGGAAAATTGGGACAATCACGCCGATATTCAGAAGGAACTTCCGCCCATGGCCGCCGCCACCGACAAACCCGTCGCCGCGCTCCTCCGCGATTTGAAATCTCGCGGTTTACTCGAGGACACTCTTGTCGTCTGGAGCACCGAGTTTGGCCGCATGCCTTTTACCCAAGGCGGTACCGGCCGCGACCATAATGGCGGCACATCTGTGGCCTGGCTCGCTGGCGGCGGAATTCGCGGCGGCGCGGCCTACGGCGAGAGCGATCCCTGGTCCTGGAAAGCACAGACGGGTCGCACCTATTGCTACGATTTGCACGCCACCATCCTGCATCTCCTCGGGATCAACCATGAAAAGCTCACTTTCCGCCACAACGGCGCCAACCGCCGGCTGACGGATGTGCACGGCCAGGTCGTTCAGGAGATTTTGAGTTAGCGGCCGGCTTCACAGGTTGCAATCTTGAACACATTCGTTAGCCTGCAAGCCATGCTCCCTCTCTTCGTTGCTTTCTGTTTCGCTTTTGCGCTCACCACCGCGGCCACCGCGGCGCAGTCCGCCAAGAAGCTTGTCGAATTCGGATGGGACGAACCGGATACAGAATTCATCCGCGAGCACATCGCGCAAATGCGGCAAACACCATTTGATGGAACGGTCTTTCACGTAAATTATTCCAAAGAGGGCAAACGCGGGAATTTCGCCTGGGAGGCCTGGGGCACAAATGTCTTTAGCCGAGCAGATGTAAGCGAAGCCATTGAGGATCTAAAGCAGACCGATCTTGGCCAATTCAATCAGAACTTCCTTCGGTTTAATACCACTCCCGCCCGCCTGGACTGGTTCGACGATTATTCCGCCGTCATTCAGAACGCCAAATTAGCCGCGGAAATCGCACGCGAAAGCCGCTGTCCAGGTATCCTCTTCGACATCGAACAATATGAAGGGTCGCTTTTCGATTATCGAAGACAGCGCGATGCGGCGGACAAATCGAAATCGCGCGAACAGACGCAGAAATCGTGGGAGCTCTACGCCGCCCAGGCGCGACAACGTGGTCGCGAGCTGATGCAAGCGTTTCAGGAAGGTCATCCCGACCCCGTTATCTTTCTTACTTTTGGCTACAGCCTCCTTTGGTCTGAAAGCTCACGGGGTCGCATTTCTTTGGCGGAATGCCATTACGGGCTGCTTGCGCCTTTTCTCGATGGGATGCTCCTCGCCGCCCAAGGCAAAACACGTTTCGTGGACGGTCACGAAATTTCGTATGGTTGGAAAACCCCGGAACAGTTTGCGGCCGGGTATAAAACGATGAAACTGGACTTGCTTCCCATCGTGCTCGATGCGGAAAAATACCACGAGTTCTTCTCCTTTAGCTTCGGTCTCTGGATCGATCGTGATTGGCGCAAACTCGGCTGGGACATTGAAAATCCCGACAAAAACTATTTTTCGCCCGAAACTTTCGAAACCGCCACCCGCGCTGCCCTTCAACAGAGTGATCGCTACGTTTGGATCTACAGCGAGACTCCGCGCTGGTGGTCCAAAGAAGGTACGGCGGTTAAGCTTCCAGATGCTTATGCGAAAGCCCTTCGGCGAGCAAAGGGCGATCGATAGGTCGGCACCAAAGAGTTTAATGACGCGGCCATTGAACTGCGGGCGCCTGCGGACGAGGTCCTGGCGGCTTGTGACAAGTACGATATGAATTACGCCCTTCAGAGTGGCTGGTTTTGAAGTGACCGGTGACAGCAATTACGCGCGGAAGAGGTGCTGCGTCGTGAGAAAGAGGACCGCTGGCGGCGGAATCTAAAAACGCAGAGCCGTCGGTCGGAAGTCCACTCCGAGGCGCAGCAGTCGCCAAACCATGTGAAGAACTCACGCCACGGAAACCCAATCTCCGGCGACCCACCTGATTCCGGTACCGCACAGGATGTCTGAGCTTAGCGGGTTACTCCCGACTCATCTTCTCAATTGCGGTTTTGAGCCACCGAGCGAAGGCCAAATGGCGCCGAAATCGCGGAGGCCTTGGATATATCTCCCCGATCCGTCCAGGCCGCGATTGACATGAGGTTCACGATCCATCCATTGACTTGGTACGGGGTTGTGCCTTTACGTAATATGCGTCGAGACCCTTCATCGAAAAGACAAGTCCGAATGCGAGTATGATGCTTCTTACCCAGTTCATGGTGCTCCACTCGGAACAGATTTTAGTGAACACTTCAGCGTTCGACTGGGCGGCGCGGAACAGAATTTCATTCCGGGGATAGAAATAGGCAAAGGTCAGGGCGTCCGTCAGCACCGCGAGCAGGAACGCCAGTCCGAAATACAGCCTTTCCTTCCTTCCGGACTTCCAACAAGCAACCAGAGCGGCTAACGCGAGAATCTGATTGAACGGCGAAGCCGTCCGGAAAAATGTTCCTGGGTTGACGGTCTTGAAGTAGTTTCTCGCTGTGAGAATCGAATCGGGAATGTTGGCGCTCCAGCTCCTCGCGTCGACGATCGAGTTGTAGACGTTCACGCTAAGCATAGCGGCCATCAGCGCCAAGGATGCAAATATGCAGATTTTTCTCATGATGTTCTCTCGATTCCAACAGCTATCCACGCGTGACTCCTTGGCCACGCTGAACACCTAACTATCAATATACGAAAAGTAGATCGCAGACTGGAACCAGCCTCCGACCAAAATTGGAGGTCGTAA
>DASYTB010000315.1:0-5450 GCA_036002705.1 Verrucomicrobiia bacterium | reverse complement strand
ACCACCAAATGGTGCATGCTGTTGAACTTCGCTTCGGTCGCCGGTCCACCATCGCCGGAGTCACCTTTTGTTCCCGTTCCGGCGAAAACCGTCAATTGGCCGCGCGGATCGATCTTGAGCACGCGCTCGCCCCCGGCGAATTCGGCGATGTACATGTTTCCGTCGCGGTCGAAATCAATCGCAAACGGCGCACGCACCGCACAATTTGTTGCAACGCCCGTTTTTTCAGTGCCACCGCCTGCCACCAGAACAACACGTTCCGCGCGCGAGATCGTTTGGAGCCGGCCGAGGAGAACCATTACTACAAGCCAGTTGAAGAGGCGCTTCGTGAAAGTGCCGCATTCGCCCGAAATGCTGGTTCCGCTCTTATGAGCGCCCGCTATAGGATTGGCAGCATTCATTCCACTAAAGCTTCCACCCTTGCCGGTAATGATGCTGGATGAACTCGTCCGCTTCCGGACAGTTCTTTGCCTTGAGATTTTTGGAGTCCCATTCGATCTTTTTCCCCACACGAAAAGCAACGTTTCCAAGGAGCGCCGCTTCCGTCAGCGTCCCGGAGTACCCGAAATTGCAGGTGGTAGGCGAACCGGTCTTGCAGGCTTGAATCCATTCCTTGTGATGGCCGATCGACTTCGGAATAAACGGCTCCGGATGCGCAAAGTCTCTAAACTTTTCCTGCGGCAGGAGCATGTGCCGGCCGTAATCCGAAAGGAGTTGTCCTTTCTCGCCAATAAAAAGGACCCCCGACTTCCATTTTTGCGCGATTTCCGGCTCAAGAAAGTCGGGTTGTTTGCCTCCTTGATACCAGGTGAGCTTAATCGGGTCGCCGCCCTTTGGATTGGCGTACTCGAAATGGGCGATCATCCACACGGGCGGACATTCGGGATCGCGCTCCGGCCCCACGGCTTCCACCGAAAGAGGCGCGTGCAGCCCCAAAGCCCAATGGGGTAAATCCATGTAATGACAGCCGAAATCCGCCATGGTCCCGCCGCCGAACGCCCACCAATTGCGCCAAACAAAAGGGAGATACTCAGGACTGTACGGCCGGTACTCGGCAGGGCCGAGCCAAAGATCATAATGAATCGTTGGAGGAACGGGCGGCGTGTCGGTTGGTCGTTTCTTTCCGCCATAGACGGCCGAAACCCAAACGTGAACTTCCTTGACGGGGCCAATCGCATCGCGCTGGATCAACTCGACGACGCGGCGGTAATTATCTCCCGCATGAATTTGCGTGCCGATTTGCGTGGCCTTTCTCGCATGTTCAGCGGTTTTCTGCACTTCTCGGCATTCGGAAACAGTGTGCGTGAGCGGCTTTTCGCAATAGACGTGGTGTCCGCTTTTTAACGCTGCGACCGTCGCGACCGCGTGCGCATGGTCGGGGATCGCCACGACCACTGCGTCGATATTCTTTTGTTCGAGGAGTTTTCGGAAATCGTTGTATTTTTTCGCGCTCGGAAAATCCTGAACGGCCTTGGCGAGAAAATTGTCGTCGATGTCGCAAACCGCAACGATGTTTTCAGATTTAACGTTGTTAATGCTGAACCGCGCCTGATTCGCCGTGCCGACGATCCCGATGTTCAGCTTTTCGTTCGGCGATTGCGCCAACCCGAAGCGCGGGATGAAAAAAGTGGAACCCACCGTGATGCCAGCGCGGCGTAAAAAAGTTCGACGGGAAATTTTGGACATGGGAATAGATTAACCAACGCTGGCTCGCGAGACGAGGGAAAAGTAGAATCGACTGAATCGATTGTGCATGCGCCGCTCGAGGAGCCAATCTCGCCGAAACGGCCAAGGTTTCAGAGATTGCTGATTCCTTCCAGCCCGTCGTAAAGTCGCGGCCAGGAATCAAGCGAGCCGAACCATGCCAGAGAAGCTTACGACCGAACATCTGCGCCTAAAGGCCGCGAAGGAGAAGGGCGAACCATGGCGCTTGTGGGGACCTTACCTTTCGGAACGGCAGTGGGGAACAGTCCGCGAAGACTACAGCCCGGAGGGTACAGCGTGGGACTATTTTCCGCACGAGCATTCGCGAAGCCGCGCGTACCGCTGGGGCGAGGATGGAATCGCCGGAATCAGCGACGCGGAGCAGAGGCTTTGCTTCTCCTTGGCCCTCTGGAACGGCCAGGATTCAATTCTGAAGGAGCGCCTTTTTGGCCTCACAAATTCGCAGGGGAACCATGGGGAAGACGTGAAGGAGGTCTATTATTACCTTGATGCGACGCCGTCTCATTCCTACCTCAGGATGCTTTATAAATATCCGCAGCAGGCATTTCCGTATGAACTCCTGGTGGCGGAGAATTCCAAAAGAACCAGGGAGAGCGCGGAATTTGAACTGCTCGATACGGGTGTTTTTGACCAGGATCGCTATTGGGATGTTTTTATCGAGTACGCCAAAGGTTCCGCCACGGATATTCTTGTTCGCATTACCGCTCATAATCGCGGGCCGGAAGCCGCGACTCTTCATCTGCTACCGCAGCTCTGGTTCCGAAATACATGGTCGTGGAAAATGCGTTCGCACAAGCCCTGCATCGGGACGCGCCAGGAGGGCTTATGGGCTTCGCATCCGCACCTGTCAGATTACCAACTCGTTTTTCAGGCGCAAAATGAAGGGCAACTGGTGCAACCGGTCGAACGATTATTCACGGAGAATGAAACAAACCCCGGCATTTTCGGCGCCGCGGCGACCGGATTTTTCAAAGACGCCTTTCACGAATTTATCGTTCAGCGACGGCAGACTGCCGTCAACCCGGAGAAGTTCGGGACCAAAGCAGGCATCCATTTCCAATTGAATGTTGCTCCCGGCGCTTCCACTGAGATACGCCTCCGTTTAAGAAGCATCCTTTCTCAGGGCGGGAAGCAAAAAGAACCCAATCCCGCGCCCTTCGTCGATTTCGGCGAAATCTTTAAAACCCGCATCCAGGAAGCAGATGAATTTTACGATTCGATTCAGCCGGGCGCTCGCGATACGGATGCCCGCTCGGTTCAACGGCAGGCCTTCGCGGGCATGATTTGGAGCAAGCAGTTCTATTACTATGATATTCCCGAATGGCTGGATGGTGATCCGGGCCAGCCTCCGCCCCCGCCGGAACGCAAACAAGGCCGGAACAAAGATTGGCGGCATCTGAACACCGCGGACATCATTTCGATGCCGGACAAGTGGGAATACCCTTGGTTTGCCGCGTGGGACTGGGCATTTCACTGCCTGCCGCTGGCCGTTCTTGATCCCGAATTCGCGAAATCACAATTGATTTTGCTGACGCGCGAATGGTACATGCACCCGAACGGCCAATTGCCCGCCTATGAGTGGGCCTTCGGCGATGTCAACCCGCCGGTTCACGCGTGGGGCGCCTGGCGCGTGTTTGAACTTGACCGCGAGCAACGCCGCCGCGCAAATCCTGCCGATCCCGGCGACCTCGCTTTTCTCGAACGCGTTTATCACAAGCTCCTCTTGAATTTCACCTGGTGGGTCAATCGCAAGGACGCGCAGGGCCGCAACATTTTCCAGGGCGGCTTTCTCGGGTTGGATAATATCGGAGTCTTCGACCGGGGCGCGCCGCTGCCGACCGGCGGAGTCATCAATCAAGCCGACGGCACGAGCTGGATGGCGATGTATTGCCTGAACCTGATGCGCATCGCGCTCGAACTCGCGCAGCACAACCATGTTTATGAGGACATTGCGACCAAATTCTTCGAACATTTTCTGAACATCGCCGCCGCCATGAACAATATGGGCGATAAAGGGCTGGGGCTCTGGTCGGAAAAGGATGAGTTTTATTATGACGTGTTGCAATTGCCCGATGGCCGCTGCTCGCCGGTGGAACTCCGGTCGCTCGTAGGCTTGATTCCATTATTCGCAGTCGAAGTGATCGAGCCGGAACTCATGCGCAAACTGCCCGAGTTTTATGCTCGCTTGAAATGGTTTCTCAATTATCGCCCGGAGCTGGCTTCGCTTGTCTCCCGCTGGCACGAGCCGGGGCTGGGCAACCGGCATCTGCTCTCGCTGCTTCGCGGGCACCGGATGAAGTGCCTCCTGCGCCGGATGCTCGACGAGACCGAGTTTCTCTCCGATTATGGCGTGCGCGGCCTTTCGAAGGTCTATGAAAAACAGCCCTTTGAATTGAACTGCGACGGATGGCACCGGGAGGTGACCTATTGGCCGGCCGAATCCCGGAACGGGCTCTTCGGGGGAAACTCAAATTGGCGCGGGCCGATCTGGATGCCGGCGAATTACTTGCTGATCGAGTCCCTTTATCGCTTTCACGCCTATTACGGGGACGATTTTAAGATCGAGTGCCCGGCGCGTTCGGGCCGATTTATCACCCTTCGTGATGTAGCGCTTGAACTGACTAAACGCTTAACCCGCCTGTTCCTGAAAAACCCGGACGCGGGCGGTCTCCGCCCGGTTCTGAACTATCATCCAAAGCTCGCCTCGGATCCACACTTCCGCGATTATGTTCTCTTCCACGAGTACTTTCACGGAGACACAGGGCGCGGAGTCGGCGCTTCGCACCAAACCGGCTGGACCGGGCTGATCGCTCTGTTGCTGCAAGCTGATTGAGCTCTTTTACGGATGAAGGCGGTGGTCGCAAATGAACCGTTGATCCGACTGTGTCTTTCCCTCGCGACGTTTGCCATCATGGCCTTGTGGGAAGCGGCCCGGCCAAAACGAAAACGCCCGGTGCCCCGCGCGCGCCGCTGGCCGGGAAATCTCGGCGTGCTCCTGGTGGATACCGTGACCGCCCGGATTATTGCTCCAACGAGCGCGGTTGGCTTCGCGATCATTGCGGAAAATCATGGGTCGGGATTGTTCAATACAGTTAAGCTTCCCGCCTGGATTCCATTCCTCCTCTGCCTGCTTCTGCTCGATTTCGGAATTTATCTGCAACACCGCCTTTTCCATTACGTCCCGCTGCTCTGGCGCTTGCATCGGATGCATCACGCGGACCTGGACCTGGATCTGACGAGCGGTGTGCGTTTCCACCCACTGGAAATCCTGCTCTCGCTGGGAATCAAGTTTGGGGTGATCGTTCTCCTGGGACCACCCGCGGTGGCCGTGCTCGTCTTCGAAGCGGCTTTGAATTCCAGCTCGATTTTCAACCACGGCAACGTGCGAATCTCGCCTGGAGTGGATCGCTGGCTGCGGCTTTTGGTCGTCACGCCGGATATGCATCGAGTCCATCATTCGATCCTGCGGCGGGAAACCGACAGTAACTTCGGTTTCAATTTTCCGTGGTGGGACCGATTTTTCGGCACGTACCGCGCCCAACCCGAGGCGGGTCAGGACGGCGTGACAATCGGAATTGAGCAATTTCGTGACCCAAAAGAACTGCGGCTCGGCCGAATGCTCCTTCAACCCTTTCGCCGTGGTGACCATCACACTTCTGACCGAAAAGTCCTGAAGTAATGGCGGTCTGCAATTTTCGGCCGATTGCCCAAACTCGCAACACACC
>DASYTB010000314.1:0-7206 GCA_036002705.1 Verrucomicrobiia bacterium | reverse complement strand
AGCCGTAGGTTTGGATGCCGCCGGTGCCACCTTGGCAATCTTTCACCTGGCGTCCATGGTCAGCGGGGAATGTGAAGAACGGTTTGATGACGCCTTGCGCGTGAATCTGGATGGCGGGCGGAATATTTTTGAAGCGGCCCGCCAGGCCGGAAGTCGTCCTCGGTTGGTCTTCGCCAGCAGCATCGCCTGCTACGGCGGAGCGGCCATGCAGGACCCGAATACCGATCGAACCAAACTCACGCCGCAGACCACGTATGGCATGACCAAGGCGATTTGCGAGCTCTTGATCAACGACCACTCGCGCAAAGGCCATTTCGACGGTCGATCAGTCCGGCTTCCGACCGTCATCATCAGGCCGGGCAAACCGAACGCGGCCGCGTCGAGCTGGGCCAGTGGGATGTTTCGCGAACCCTTGAAAGGGGAACCGTGCGCGTTGCCCGTCCGGCGGGACCAACGGCATCCCATGACGGGCTACCGTACGGTGATCGATTCGTTGATCGCGCTTCACGAAGTGCCTGAGAATAAGCTCGACGAGGATCGCGCCTACGTTTTGCCGGCACACCAGGTGACCCCGCTTCTCGCCGAGTCCGTGATCCGCGAAGTCGCCAAAGAGCGCGGGCTCAACCCTGGACCGATCACCGACGCCTTCGATGCGCGCATCCAGGGTATCGTCACCAACTGGCCGGTGAGCGTCGATGGTGCCAGAGCGATCTCGATTGGCCTGCCTGCGCCTCCCGATCTGAAGACCATCGTCGAGCAATATCTGCAAGACTTCGAGGGCGGCGTATCGTAGTCCGATCGGGCCGGTCTATTCTAATCCAGAGGCTTTTCGGGCGCGTTGCAGGACTTTATCGGCGACGACCTTCGCACGGATTGCGCCGTCGCGCATAACGGATTCGACGTAATCGAGATTTGCCACCAACTCGGCCCGTTTCCGCCGGGCTTCGGCAAAGTAGTTCCAATAATGCTCGAAGAGGGCTTTTTTTAGATCCCCGTAACCGAAGCCTCCGGTCCGCAACCGGTTCTCCGTCTCGGTCGCCACATCCGCGGCCGCAACCAGCTTCAGCAGTTGCACGGCGATATTTTTGTCCGCGTCCGGTTTCGGCTCCTGCACTCCGCGGCTGTCCATCACCAGGCTCATGATTTTTTTTCGCATCGCTTTTTCGTCGCCGAAAATCTCGATGGTGTTCGCGTAGCTTTTGCTCATCTTCTGCCCGTCGGTTCCCGGAACGACCGCCACGCTCTCCCGAATCTGCGGCTCCGGAACCACGAAGGTCTCGCCATACTGCAGGTTGAACTTGATCGCGATATCGCGGGTGACCTCGACATGCTGTTTTTGGTCTCGCCCGACCGGAACGACATTCGAATCGTAAATCAAAATGTCCGCCGCCATCAGCACGGGATAGGCGAACAGGCCGTGATTCGGACTGATCCCGTGGGCGATTTTGTCCTTGTAGCTGTGGCAGCGTTCCAACAGGCCCATCGGCGTGAGCGTGGTCAAGATCCACGCCAGCTCCGTCACTTCCGGTACATCCGATTGCCGAAAAAAAACGGACTTTTTCGGGTCCAATCCGCACGCCAGAAAGTCGAGCGCCACATCCAGCGTGTTTTTGCGCCGTTCTTCCGGATCGAACAGCGAGGTCATCGAATGGTAATTCGCGATGAAATAGTAAGCCTCGCCCTGGTCCTGCAGCTCGATAGCGGGGCGCATCATCCCGAAATAATTCCCGAGATGCAGCGCGCCGGACGGTTGTATTCCCGATAAGATTCGCATCAGGAGCAGAAAGTAATGATCTCCCCGCCTGGCCGCAAACGTTTCGGGTGGATGCGAAGACGAGCGTGCATGCGTGCGCCACTGGTGTGCGAGAGGAGCGGTGTGGGATATTAGGGTCGGATGGACTGACTTCAATTTAGGACCGTTCCTGCTCCCGCGCCAGAGCACCAGATTCGGCAGGATTTTCGGGTCCGCCAATGCGGGCCGCCATCATGACTCCGCGGGAGAGCTTGGCGAAAATGCGGGGACGTTTGGCGTCGCGCCTTTGAAATGCTTAACTTTTGCCCGTTTGCTGTGATCAGCCATACGAGGGAATGACTAAATACCAAATGCCAAAAATCAAGAAAACGTCTGAGGAGCCGTTCAACCGAATCAACCAGGTTGAGGAATGTTGGTTTCAACGACGACGGCGGTGCCGTAGCAGAGGACTTCGGTGATGCCGGGGCTGAGTTCGGTGGCATCGTAGCGGACGCCGATAACGGCATTCGCGCCGAGTTGGCCGGCGTGCGAAAGCATGAGGCGAAAGGCTTCTTCGCGCGCTTGCTCGCAAAGCGAGGTGTAAAGGGAGATGTTGCCGCCGAAGAATTTTTGGATGCTCGCGCCGAAATCGCCGATGACCGAGCGGGAACGGACGATGATGCCGCGGACGACGCCGAGGGAACGGACGACACGATAGCCGGCGATGTCGAACGTGGTCGATGTAAGCGGGTGGGTGTTAATCTGGTTCGGTTCGGCTGGCATATTTTTACATGCGCTCAGTAGTCTCAATTCCGAGGACGGTCAATCCTTGTTTGAGGATGCGGCCGGTGAGGTCGCAGAGGGCAAGGCGGTCGGCTTTGTCCTGCGGTTCGGCTTTAAGGACGGGGCAGCTTTCGTAGAAGCGGGCAAACAGGCCGGCGAGATCGTAAAGGTAATTGCAGAGATAATTCGGGCGGTAATCGGCGATGACGGCTTCGAGCACGAGGCCGAAATTGAGGAGATGCTTCGCGAGGTCAAGTTCATCGGGCGAGTTGAGGGAAAAGATTGGCTCGCGTTTTTCGGCCATCGTTTCTTCAGCCTTGCGGAAGATGCTGCGGACGCGCGTGTAAGCGTATTGCAGGTAGGGGGCGGTGTTGCCAGTAAGCGCGAGCATCTTTTCCCAGCTAAAGACGTAGTCGCTCTGGCGATTCGGGAGGAGATCGGAGTATTTGATCGCGCCGATCCCGACGATGCGCGCGATTTCTCGGCGCTCGCTCTCGGGAAGATCGGGATTTTTTTCCGTCACGACAGCGAGCGCGCGGTCTTCGGTTTCGTCGAGAAGATCGGTGAGCTTGATGTTTTCGCCGGTGCGCGTTTTGAAAGGCTTGTTATCCGGGCCCAGAATCATGCCGAACCAGACATGGCTGAGGCGCACGTGGAGCTTCGGCATCCATTTGCGGAAGATCGCAAAGAATTGCTTGAAGTGGAGTTGCTGGCGGGCATCCGTGACGTAAATGATTTCGTCGGGCTTCCAGGTTTCGATTCGATATTCCAGCGTGGCGAGATCGGTGGTGGTGTAATTCGCGCCGCCGTCACGCTTCTCGATAATCGCGGGATTTTCCTTTAGCTCGGGAATATCTTCGAAGAAAACAACCGTCGCGCCCTCACTCTCCCGCGCGAGTCCAATTTCGCGGAGACGCTGAACCACTCCTTTTAGGGCGGAGTTGTAGTAGCTCTCGCCCAGGATGTAATCGAAGCTGACGCCCAGACGTTGATAGATTTTTTCGAATTCGCGCAGGGACAGTTCGATCATCTTTTCCCAGATCGCGAGATTTTCGGGATCGCCGTTTTGCAGTTTGACCAGTTCCTGCCGGGCCAGTTCAGCCGTTTGCTCGTTCTGTTCGAATTCGCTATTGATGCGCTTATAAAGGCGCTCCATCTCCGCGAGCGGGTCTTTGGCCAGCGCGGCTTCGTCGAGTTGGCGCTTCCAACCGACGATCAGTTTGCCGAATTGGGTGCCCCAATCGCCGATGTGGTTGTCCGTGATCACCTTGTGCCCGAGCAGGCGGAGGATGCGGCTGAGGGCATCACCCAGAATGGTGGAACGGATGTGACCGACGTGCATCGGCTTGGCGACATTCGGCGAACTGAAATCGACAATCACGGTGCGGGGCTGCGCGGCGGTTTCGTAAAAAAGATGGAGACCTTCGAAGGCGGATTTTAGGACCTTGGCGATGGCCTCGCGCTTTAGACGAAAATTGAGAAAGCCAGCGCCCGCAATTTCGACGGGTTCGGTCCAATCCGCAACGTCCAGTCGCGTGAAAACATCCTGGGCAAGCTGGCGTGGATTCTGTTTGCGCTCCTTCGCCAGCGCCATGAGCGAATTGCTTTGGTAGTCGCCGAACTTCGGATCGGGACAGGGCCGCACCTGGATAGAAGAGAGATCAGCGTCCGGCAGGACCTGGCGGACGGCCACGCTGAGCCGCTCTTCTATATTCTTGTAAAGCACAGGAGAGGAATCTAATGCGGGGCGTTCTCCGCACAAGTCTGAGGTAAAAAACGGACGTCCCCTCCATACCCCCGTAGGAAACGACGTGAGGAGCCTATTTTACGTCCCTTCCTCGAAGCCTTTGACCTGCTTCCCGAAAACTGGACAGCCGGAGTTAGAGGAAATTCGGCTGTCCAGTTTTCGGGAAGCAGGTCACTAGAAAGGACAGATTCAACTAAGTGGGTCCATATAAAGGGGGGAAGGGAAAAACGTTGTGTTCGCCTTCACCCCCATGTTAAAGTGCAGCACAAGATAACACCGGCCAAGCCCGTCCAAAACACCTCTTGCCTACTACTTACCTTCCCGTTAAGCATGTCTCCATGCCCTTTGAAAGGGCTGGTTGCGTGAGTGACTAGGAAAGCGGATACCCCGCCCTTCTAATCACCCGCGAAGCAAAACACGACAGACCTCGTGTGCCGCCACATGGCCTGTCCCGTTGCATAGGTCGTCGTCCTCCCTTTCAGGGTCAAAAGAACGTCGTTTTGCTAACACCGCAACGGCCAAATACATGGACTATGTACGAAAACGAAAGCATCACCAACGTCGGCGCACAGACCGTTGTGGACCGGCTCGCAAGCATCGCGCGCACTGCCCTCGAACCCATTCGCGACGTTCCAATCGCAAACTCTGGTCAGAAATCCGCCACCTGAAGGGTCGCGGTTCGCTCCAGCATGAATTCAACCCGACTTTCCGACATTTCGATTTTTCCGATCCTTCATCGTCATAACTCCTTCATTTCCTATCTTTTCCGTCTTTTTCCATTCATACAAAAAGATGTCCAGCCCAACCCGCAAGCCCCACTTCCGTTTCCGCAACTGTATCTCCAAGCAAAAAAAATATTCCGAGCCGGGATACTGCCATTTTTTGTTTTTTTCTGCCCTTGGAGCACTCCTTCCCCTAACCTCTGAGGCATTTGAAATGAAAGCATTGCAACTCGAAAAGCCCGAACAATGGCGCGCCATCGATGTGCCCGAACCTGGCCAACCGGGAACGGATGAAGTCCTCGTCCGCGTGCATCGCGTCGGCATCTGCGGGACTGATCTTTCCGGGTATCTCGGCAAGATGCCCTTCTTCAGTTATCCGCGAATTCCCGGTCATGAACTCGGCGTCGAGGTGCTCGCGGTAGGGGCCGACGTGAAAAGCGTCAGAGTCGGCGACCGCTGTTCCGTCGAGCCCTACATGAATTGCCAGCAGTGTTATGCGTGTCAGCGTGGTCATATCAATTGCTGCGAAAACTTGAAAGTGCTTGGCGTCATGATGGACGGTGGATTGACCGAACGGATGATACTGCCCGCGCGCAAATTGCACGTGGCGAATAATCTCACGCCCGAACAAAGCGCTTTGGTCGAAACACTGGCCATCGGCTGTCATGCAGTGAATCGCGGGAATCCGAAACCAAAGGAAAGCGTTCTCATCATCGGTGCCGGGCCCATTGGGCTGGCTGTGCTCGAATTCGTGAAGCTCTCCGGCGCGCGAACGATTGTTATGGACATGGTCGAGAAGCGGCTTGGTTTCTGCCGCGAGAAAATGGCAATTCAGGACACAGTTCTGGCGGGGAACGGAAAGGAGATCGAGCAAACGCGCGAACTGACGGAAGGGCGTTTGCCCGACCTGGTGATCGATGCGACCGGCAGCAATAAATCGATGAGCAACGCACTGAATTATTGCGCCTCGGCCGGCAGGCTGGTTTACGTGGGCATCACGCAACAAGAACTCTCGTTTCCGCACGCGCCGGTCATGCATCGCCGCGAACTGACTCTGATGGCTTCCCGCAACGCTCTTCCCGGTGATTTCACGCGGATCATCAAACTGATCGAAGAAGGCCGCATCGACACGCGTCCCTGGATCACGCACCGCAGCTCGTTCGAAAAGCTGATCAACGATTTTCCCTCCTATACGCGCCCGGAAACCGGCGTGATCAAAGCGATGGTGGAAATCTGCTAAGGAGGTCGCGTGCCGGGCATCGACTCTCATCAGCATTTTTGGAAGTACGATCCGATTGAGTATCCGTGGATCAAACCAGACTGGCCGATTCGCCACAGCTTTCTCCCTCCGGATTTGAAGCCTCTGCTGGACGCGGCTGGCTTTAGCGCCTGCGTCGCGGTTCAGGCGAGGCAAACGATGGAGGAGACACGGTGGCTTCTCGATCTCGCCAAAGCATATCCATTCATCGCCGGCGTCGTCGGCTGGGTGGATCTTCGCGCCTCGAACCTCGCGAGCCAGTTGGAATCGTTCGGGGGAGAATCGAAACTGGTTGGCGTCCGCCATGTGGTGCAGGACGAATCGGACGACGCGTTCATGCGGCGCGGCGATTTTATGCGCGGTATTGCCCAGCTCAGGGCATACGATCTGACTTACGATATTTTGATTTTTCCGCGGCAACTCCCCGCCGCGATAGAGCTGGCGAGGAGATTTCCAGAGCAACCGTTCGTGTTGGACCACCTCGCAAAACCGTTCATCAAAGATCGTACCCTGGACCCGTGGCGCACCGACTTGGGCGAATTGGCCAAATCCGGGAACGTTTTCTGCAAAATCTCAGGAATGGTCACCGAAGCGCATTGGGGCGAATGGAAAGCCGAGGATTTTAAGCCTTACCTTGAGACGGTGTGGAAGTCATTTGGCGAAGATCGTCTTATGATCGGTTCGGATTGGCCGGTCTGCCTGCTCAGTTCCGATTATTCCCGGACGATGCGCCTCGCGCTGGACTTTCTTGATCAATTCGGCCCGGCGACCCGCGCGAAAGTCCTCGCAACGAATTCCGCCCGCTTTTACGGGTTAAAGCAGAGATAAGGCGAACTCTGCTCAATTTCCCTCCGCGATGCAGTAAAGGAACTGTTCGCCACGGAGATAGAGTTCCTTTTCGACCGGGGCCGCCGACGCGCTGAAAGAATCGTTCAAGCGGTTGACCGCGAGGGCCGAATTCTCG